>NZ_JBHXCW010000102.1:0-25394 GCF_042725365.1 Lentzea sp. NPDC060358
GCTCACCCGTTGTCGCGCAACCGCGACCACCGGGAGCTCAGCGAGTCCCAGATCTCCCGGTACCGCTCGAACATCTCCCGGACCCGCTCCGCCTCCACCTGATCGGCCGGAGTGGACGCCACGTAGTACGACAGGTCGTCCTCGAGCCGGTGGAACCGGGAGGACGCGTCCTCCATCAGCACCCACAGCGACCGCCACGCGAAGAACGGCTCCAAAGCGGACACGACCGTCACCACGGCGACCAACGCGAACGCGGTACCGGTCCAGGGGTCGAGGTTCTGCAGGCCGAGGATGATCGTGGACACCGCCGAAAGCACCAATGTGGTCAGTCGGACGGCAACGGACTTCCAGCGGAACCGGTGTTTTCTCGACCTCGCGTACGCGTGTCCACGCCGGATCTGCGACTGCAGGTGATGAGCGAGCTCGAGGGGCTTCAGGCCGGACGGCAAGCCGGACTCGGACGGCTTCGGCAGGTCGGTCACGCACGAGAGATTAGTTACCCGGTACGTTCGCCGCGTGCAGTTCGCAGGACCGAGAACCTTGCTCGCGATCCACGCCCGTCCCGGCGACGAGTCGACGTCGACCGGGGGCTTGCTCGCCCGCTACGCCCGCCAGGGCGCCAGAACCGTCGTGGTCACGTGCACCAACGGCGAGTTCGACGACGCTCCCAACGGGGCCGTGCCCGGTGAGTTCGGGCACCACCCCAAGGCCGTGGCCGCGCACCGCAGGGCCGAGCTGTTCGCGGCCTGCGACGCGCTGGGGATCACCGACCTCGAGATGCTCGGCTACCACGACTCCGGGCTCACCGGCGAGGTGCCGGAGGGCGGGTTCTGCACCATCCCGGTCGAGACGGCGGCGGGGCGGCTCGCGGCGCTGATCGAGCACTTCCAGCCCCAGGTCGTGGTCACGCACCACAGCACGCACCGCGACCACGTGCACGCCAACCGGGTCGCGGCGATCGCGATCGAACGCACCGGCATCCCCGCCAAGCTCTACCTGACGGCGAAGGACGGGTCGACGACCATCGACATCAGCGAGGTCGCGGACGTCAAGCGCAAGGCGCTGCAGTGCCACGCCAGCCAGCAGGTGCACGGGGCGTTCGCCCTTCAGGAGCACTTCTCCCGGAAGATCGACGTCACCGGCGCGCCGCTGCCCGAGACGGACGTCTTCGCCGGCATCACCACGAGCGGTCCGGACCTGCCGCGCTGGTGAGGACGCCGGTGGTCGTCCCCACCGGACGCGGCGGTACTCCGGAACCGATCTCCCGGCTCAGCGACGCCCGAGCGACGTGCAGGTGAAGCCCGCACGGCGGATGACGTCCGGGTCGAGGATGTTGCGCATGTCGACGACGACGGGCTGGCGCACGGTGCCGGCGAGGCGCGCCCAGTCCAGGGAGCGGAAGTCGGGCCACTCGGTCAGCACGACGAGCGCGTCGACGTCCTTCGCCATCTGGTACGGGTCGTCCACAACGGACACCGAGCCGAGGTCGCGGCCGCCGGGCAGCGCCGGGTCGTAGCCGACGAGCTCGGCGCCCGCCTGGCGCAGCATCGCCGCCACGGCCAGGGCCGGGGAGTCGCGCAGGTCGTCCGTGCCCGCCTTGAACGTGAGGCCCAGCAGGCCGAGGCGCACGTGGGACAGCGAGCCGCCGCGCTTGCCGGTGACGGCCAGGCGCACCTTCTCGACCATCCGCTGGCGCTGGCGCTCGTTGGTGTCGATCGTGGCGCGCAGCAGGCGGAACTCGAAGTCGGCGGCGTCCGCGACCTGGAGCATGGCGTGGGTGTCCTTCGGCAGGCACGAACCGCCCCAGCCGGGACCGGGGTTGAGGAACGCCTGGCCGATGCGCTTGTCGTAGCCCATGCCCTCGGTGACGTCGGTGATGTTCGCGCCGAGCCGCTCGCACAGCTCCGCGACCGCGTTGACGTACGAGAGCTTCATCGCGAGGAAGCAGTTGGCCGCGTACTTGACCATCTCGGCCGAGGCCGCGTCGGTCAGCACCGTCGGCGCGCCCAGGCGGGCGTACAGCGCGGCGACGCGTTCGGCGGCGTCCTGCTGGTCGCAGCCGACGACGATCCGGTCGGGGTTGAGGAAGTCGTGCACGGCCGAGCCCTCGCGGAGGAACTCCGGGTTCGACACGACGGCCACGTCGTCGCGGCGCAGCAGCTCCGCGGTGCGCACGGCGGTGCCGACGGGGACCGTGGACTTGTTCACGATCACGCAGCCGGACGGCAGCAGCTCGCGCGTCTCGTCCACAACGGACTCGACGGCCTGCAGGTCCGCGATGCCGCCCACGCCCATCGGGGTGGGCACGCAGAGGAAGACGACCTCGGCGTCGGCCACCGCGGCCGAGGCGCCGAGCACGAACGTCAGGCGCCCGGACGCGAGGCCCTCGGCGACCAGTTCGGCGAGGCGGGGTTCGAGGATGTCGACCTCGCCGCGCGAGAGCCGCTCGACCTTCGCGGCGTCGACGTCCGCGCAGACCACGCTGTGCCCGAGCGAGGCGAGGCAGGCCCCGGTGGTGAGGCCGACGTAGCCGGTGCCGACGACGGCGATCCTTCTGACGAACATCATTCTCCCGTTCGGGTCACGGCGAACGCGCGGAGCACGGCGTCGTCGCTCACGTCGATCATCTTGTTGCCCCACTGGTCGGTGCCCGCGCCGAGCTCGGGCCTGCCGCCGGGGAACGGGCCGCGCGAGGCGAACCCGGTGAGCCCGTCGAACACCGCCACGTAGTTCTCGGCCTGCGGGCGCCAGTCGAGCTCCGCCTCGCAGCGGCGCCGGCCCTCGAAGCCCAGGCGCGCGCGGCGCTCCGCGTCGTCCAGCAGGTCGAGCAGCGACGTGGTGAACGCCTCGACGTCACCCGGCTCCACGTAGACGGCGCAGTCGCCGGCGGACACCACGGTCTCCGTCAGCCGGTACGACAGGACCGGCAGCGCGTAGGCCATGTACTCCATGGTCTTGTT
Organism: Lentzea sp. NPDC060358; assembly: GCF_042725365.1. NCBI lineage: Bacteria > Bacillati > Actinomycetota > Actinomycetes > Pseudonocardiales > Pseudonocardiaceae > Lentzea > Lentzea sp. NPDC060358. The sequence continues at coordinate 2,961 of NZ_JBHXCW010000102.1, forward strand.
CATGGTGGACACGTCGTTCAAGGGGGACAACGGGTCCGGGCCCAGTCCGACGGACGAAGTCGACAGGTAGCGCGTGATCTGTTCGGGCCCGACCCGCCCGGTGAACTCCACGTACGGGTCGAGACCCCACGCCTTGGACTGGATCTTCAGGTCCTCGAGGCAGTCGCCGAAGCCCAGCAGCGCGAACCGGACATCGGTGCGCCCGCGGTCGAAGACGACCCTGCGCGCCACTTCCAGCACGCCGTCGACGCCGTCCTGCGGGCCCATGATCCCCAGGTAGGCCACGAGGTGCTTGCCGCCGCGCCGCAGCTCGTCCACGCCCTCGACGGGTCGCATGACGGTGGTGTCCGGCCCCGACCGCACGACGGAGGTGTGCTCGCGCGGCACGGAACCGCGCGTCCACGCGATCTTCTGGTACGAGGTGTTGGTCGACGTCACCCGGTCGGCCGTGCGGAACGTCCTGCGCTCCAGCCACTTCAGGATCTTGTACTGCGCCTTGCCCGCGAGGCCCTTCGGCTCGCCGAAGCGCGAGAGGAACACCTCGGGGTTGAGGTCGTGGTGGTCGAAGACGAACTTCACGCCGCCGAGCCGCCACAGCAGGGCGAGCGCCCAGTAGGTGTCCGGCGGGTTGCACGCCTGGAGCACGTGGAACCGTTTGCGCGCACGGACCTTCACGCTCAGCAACGCCGTGCGCACCCAGCAGTACAAGAACTCCCACGCATAGCCCAGCGCGCCTTCGGCCTGCGGCGGCGGAGCGTACTTGTACAGGTGCACTCCGTCGAGAACCTGGTGAGCCGGGTCACCCGGTCCCTTGGGGCAGATCACCGAAACCTCGTACCCGGCGGCGGTGAGGGCACGGCATTCCAGCCACACCCGGCGGTCCAGCGGCACGGGCAGGTTCTGCACGATGATCAGCACGTGGGGTGATGACGTCACGCCCTTGTTCTCGTTCCCGGGGGCCAAACGGTTACAGCCGAACCGGATCTCGTAACGGAGGTTCCGAAACGCTCGATGTAGCGGGCACAAGCGGAAAAACGAGGAGCGGTTGTGGAGCGGTCACCTGTCGCGGTGGTCATCGTCACGTACCAGAGCGAACAGGTCATCGGCGGATGCCTGGACTCGCTTCCCGACGACGTGAGGGTCATCGTCGTCGACAACGCTTCCACCGACGGCACCGTGGCCGCCGCCACTCGTCCCGGCGTGGAGGTCCTGCGGAACCCGGTCAACGGTGGATTCGCCGCGGGCGTGAATCTCGGCATCAAGGCCGCGGAGGGCCACGACGTCCTCGTGCTGAACGCGGACATCCGGTTGCACCCCGGAGCCGTGCAGGCACTGCGCGCTGCGGGCAAGCCGATCACCGTTCCCCGCGTGGTCGACGAGAGCGGCGCGTTGTCGCACTCGCTGCGCCGCAAGCCGGGCGTCGCAGGCGCCTTCGCGGAAGCCCTCCTCGGTGGCGGGCGCGCGGGCCGCGCCGGTCTGGGCGAGACGGTCACCGCCCCCATCGCCTACCAGGGCGCGCACGCCGCCGACTGGGCCACGGGCTGTGCCTGGCTGATCACCCGGGAGACCGTCGAGGAGCACGGCCTCCTCGACGAGCGCTTCTTCCTCTACTCGGAGGAAACCGACTACATGCTGCGCGCCGGCGGCGTGTGGTTCGAGCCGCGCGCGACGGTCACGCACATCGGCGGCGAGGTGTCGACGAACGCCCGCCTGTGGTCGATGCTCGCGTCGAACAAGGTCCGCCTGCACCGCGAGCGCCGCGGCCGGTTCGCCGGGTTCCTCATGTGGCTCGCGGTGGTGGCGAACGAGGGGCTTCGCGCGCGGTCGCCGAAGCACCGCGCGGCGCTGAAGGCGCTCTTCGGGATGCGGCGCTGGCCGGAGGAAGTGGCCTCCGAGGGGCCCAGCTACCTGTGCTTCAGCGCACAGGACTGGTGGTACCACAACCGGGCGCACTCGGACTTCCAGCTCCTGCGCCGGGTCGCGAAGCACCGCAAGGTGCTGCTGGTCAACAGCATCGGCCTGCGCATGCCGTCACCGGGCAGGAGCACGCAGTTCCTGCGCCGGATCCTGCGCAAGGCCAAGAGCGTCGCGATGCTCGTGCGCCGGCCGATCCCCGGGACGCCGAACTTCTACGTGATGACACCCGCTCCCCTGCCGTTCTACGGCAAGCCGTGGCTGCGCAAGCTGAACTCGGTGCTCGTCCGGACCCAGGTCCGCGCGGTGTGCTTCTTCCTGCGCATGGGCACGCCCGTGGTCGTCGCCACGATCCCCACGGCGTGGGACGTCGTGAAGCCCATGAGAACCAGGGGACTGGTCTTCAACCGGTCCGACCGGCACTCGGCGTTCCCCGAGGCCGACCAGGGCACCATCGCGGGGCTCGAGAACCAGCTGCTGTCCAATTCGGACACCGTGCTCTACGTCTCGCGGGCGTTGCAGGACGAGGAGTCCGCGCTGACCGGTGACCGTGCGCACTTCCTCGACCACGGTGTGGACGTCGACCACTTCACCCGCCGCACCGAACTTCCCGCGGACATCGCGTCGATCCCCGGGCCGCGCATCGGGTTCTTCGGCAGCCTCGACGACTACCTGGTGGACTTCGACCTGATCGAGAAGGTCGCCCAGGAGTTCCCCGACGCCTCGGTCGTGCTGATCGGCGACGCGACCTGCTCGATGGAGCGCTACGCGAAGTACCCGAACGTCCACTGGCTGGACTTCCGGTCCTACGAGGACATTCCCGGCTACGGCTCCGGGTTCGACGTGGCGCTCATGCCGTGGCTCGACAACGACTGGATCAAGCACGCCAACCCGATCAAGATGAAGGAGTACCTCGCCCTCGGCCTGGCCGTGGTGTCCACGGACTTCCCCGAGGTCGGGCGCTACGGCGACGTGATCCGGATCGCGTCCGGCGAGGCCGACTTCATCGACCAGGTCCGCCTGACGCTCAAGGACGGCGGCCTCAAGACCCCCGCCGAACGCCGTGCGGCCGTGCTGACCGCCTCGTGGGACTCCCGTGCCCGTGAACTCATGCAGCTCTCGGAAGGGCAGTAGCCATGTGCGGCATCGCAGGCGTCCGGCGGTTCGACGGCGCGCCCGTCTCCCCCGAGCTGCTCGCCGAGATGGCGAAGCGGCTGCACCACCGCGGACCGGACGACAGCGGGTACTGGTCGGACGGGCCGGTCGGCTTCGCCCACACCCGGCTCTCGATCATCGACCTCGCGGGCTCGCCGCAACCGATGGCGGGCGCGTCCGGGACGACCACGATCGCGTTCAACGGCGAGATCCTGAACTACCGGGAGCTGCGCACCGGCCTCGCGTACCCGTTCCGCACGAACGGCGACACGGAGGTCCTGCTGGCGCTGTACGAGCAGCACGGCCCATCGGCGGTGTCGAAGCTGCGGGGCCAGTTCGCCTACGCGATCCACGACGACGCGACGCGCGAGACGCACCTCTTCCGCGACCGCCTGGGCATCCTGCCGCTGTACTACTACGCGGACTCGACGATGTTCGCGTTCGCCTCCGAGATCAAGGCGCTGCTGCCGGCGATCGGCGCGGCGGAGGTCGACGAACGGTCACTGCACGACTACCTGGCGCACCGGTCGGTGCCCGCGCCGTACACGCTGGTGCGCGGCGTCCGGAAGGTGCCGCAGGGCCACCACCTCGTCGTCACGGCGTCCGGCGAGGTGCGCACCGAGGCGTACTGGGAGTTGCCGCGCGAGTCGGAGATCCGCTCCGTGACGCCGCAGGAGGCCGTGCGGCTCGTGGACGAGGCGCTGACCGCCTCCGTGCGCGACGCCCTGGTTGCGGACGTGCCGGTCGGGGCCTACCTGTCCGGCGGCGTCGACTCGTCGCTGATCACGGCCCTGGTGGCGCGGGAACGCGGTGACGCGGAGCTGCACACGTTCTCCGCGGGCTTCGGCGACCCGCGCGTCGACGAGATCCACTGGGCCGAGAAGGTCGCGGGCATCGTCGGCAGCCGCCACCACAACGTGGTCGTCACGGCCGACGACTTCCGCGACAGCTGGGCCAAGCTCTCCTGGCACCGCGACGCGCCGCTGTCCGAGCCCGCCGACGTGGCCGTGTTCCGCCTCGCCGAGCTGGCCCGGCGGGACGTGAAGGTCGTGCTGTCCGGCGAGGGCAGCGACGAGCTCTTCGGCGGCTACCCGAAGTACCGCTTCGCCACCGCCACCCGCCTCGCGGGCATCGCGCCGTCGTTCGCGTTGAAACGCTTGGAGAAGGCGCTCCCGGCCTCCCGGGCACGGCTCGGCATCGCCCTGCGCGCGATCGGCGAGCCCTCCTACGCCGAACGCATGCGCGGCTGGTTCGCGCCCTTCACGGTGGCCGAGCGGTCCGCGCTGCTGGGCGGTCCGGCCACGAGGTCGGTGCTGGAGCCCTACGAGAACGGGCGCGGGGACGCGTTGCGGCGCATGCTCTACGCCGACTCGCACACCTGGCTCGCCGACAACCTCCTCGAACGCGGCGACCGCATGTCGATGGCGGCGTCGCTCGAGCTGCGGCCGCCGTTCCTCGACCACCGGGTGGCCGAGCTCGCGTTCTCACTGCCCAGCAACGTGAAGGTGCGCGGTGGCACGACCAAGTGGGTCGTGAAGGAGGTCGCGCGCAAGCACCTGCCCGCCGACGTCGTCGACCGGCCCAAGTCGGGCTTCAAGGTGCCGCTCGACGCCTGGTTCCGCGAGGGGTTGCGGGACATGGCGTACGACCTGCTGACCGGGCCCACGTCGTTCGTGGGCAAGACCTTCGACGGGGCGGCGGTGCGCTCGCTGCTCGACGACCACAGCTCGGGTGACCGCAACGAGCAGCCGCGCATCTGGACGCTGCTCTCGCTCGAGGTCTGGCACCGCACGCTCAACTGGTAGGGGTCCCATGTACGTCGCCTCCTCACGCCCCTCCAAGGCCGACTTCCGCAAGCGGTTGCCGGGCACGGTGTTCGCGCTCGGCACGGTCAGCCTGCTGACCGACGTCTCCGCCGAGATGATCACCGCGTTCCTGCCGGTGTACCTGCTGTTCACGCTGCAGCTGGGGTACGCGCAGTTCGGTCTGCTCGACGGCATCTACACCGGTGCCACGGCCGTGCTGCGGCTCGTCGGCGGCGGCGTGTCGGACAAGTTCCGCAAGCCCAAGGCCGTCGCGGCGGCGGGCTACGGGCTGTCGGCGGCGACGAAGCTGTTCTTCCCGCTGGTGGGCGCGTCGCCGTTCGGCATCGGCGCGCTGATGGCCGCCGACCGGGCCGGCAAGGGCATCCGGACCGCGCCGCGCGACGCGATGATCTCGCTCGCCACGCCCGAGGACCGGCTCGGTGCGGCGTTCGGCGTGCACCGCAGCATGGACACGTTCGGCGCGCTGCTGGGCCCGCTCATCACGTTCCTGCTGCTCGCCCAGATCGGGATGGTGCCGGGGCCGATCTTCGCGGTGTCGGCGGCGTTCGCGGTCGTCGGGCTGATCGTGCTCGTGTCGTTCGTGCGCGAGCCGAAGACCGGGAAGCCGAAGGGGCCGCGGCCGTCGTTCCGCGCCGGGCTGAACCTCCTCACCGACAAGCAGTTCCGCAGGACCACCATCGCGGCCGGGCTGCTGGGGCTCGCGACGGTGTCGGACGCGTTCGTCTACGTGCTGGTGCAGAAGGCCACGAACATCTCGCTGGGCTACCTGCCCCTGCTCCCGCTCGGCACGGCGGTCGTCTTCCTCGCGGCCGCCGCGCCGCTCGGGAAGCTGTCGGACAGGGTCGGGCGCTGGCGGATGTTCCTCTGCGGACACGCGCTGTTGCTGGGCGTGTACGCGTTGCTGTTCATCCCGGAAGGCGGGATGGGGATCGCGATCGCGGCCCTGTTGCTGCACGGGCTGTTCTACGCTGCCACCGACGGCGTGCTGTCGGCCAAGGTGAGCGAGACTGCGCCGGAGTCGCTGCGGGCGTCGGGGTTGTCCGTCGTGCAGACGGGTCAGGCGTTGGGACGACTTGTGTCGTCTGTCGCTTTCGGACTGCTGTTGCAGTACACGAGCATCTCGGTCGGCGTCACGGTGGCGCTGGCCGCACTCACCGTGATGCTCATCGCGAGTTACGGTCTCAACCGCGAGCAGCCAGCTTCTGCTTGATCTTCTCGAAGCCGCCCTTGCCCAGCACCTTCATGGCCGCGTTCTTCGCGGCCACGCGGCCGGAGTCGCGCACGAACCGGATCGGCTGGTCGACCAGCCGGTCCTGCGCCTTCGCCACTGCCCCCGGCTCGGACACGTCGTCGAGCGAGGTCCCGAACGCCGCCCGGTACGGCTCCGGCGACACGAGCCGGCCGCGGGTCCGGTTGGAGACGTTGCCGCCGTGCACGACCTGCAGCCACCCCGGCGCGCCGCCCAGTTCCACGACGGGGAAGTGCAGGTGCATGTGGTTGTGCCAGTGCGCCCAGCACGTCACCGGCTCGTCCCACGACTCGCGGACCGACACGAACGCGTTGTGCCGGTCGACGCGGTGGTAGAGCCCGCCGGGAGACTTGATCAGGCCGTTGACCAGGTAGTACGCCGCCGTCGTGGTCGGGCGGGGTGCGGCGCAGAGCCGTTCCACGAAGTCGACGGCGAGACCGTCGTCGTTGTCGAGGTTCGTGGTGATGAGCTCGGAACCGGTGCGCGGGAAGAGCGACCGGATGTCCGACCTCAGCTCCTGCCGCGAGACCTCCGCGCGGTAGACGGGCGTGTACGCGTCACCGTGGGAGGCGATCCTGTCCTTGAGCCATTGCGGTGATTCGGGGTCGAAGTAGATGAGCCACCGCGTCCGCTTGTCCGTCTGCGCCTGGACCGATGGCAGGCAGTAGCGCTCGAACAGCGCGATGCGCTCGGTCAGCCATCCTTCCTTCGCCCGGACGTAGCTCTCGGCGCCCTTCGAAGGCAGGTTGAAGCGCGTCAGGATGACGTGGTCGGCCATGACTCCCCTTACTCCGGTCATCGCCTACATCGCCCGCCACGCGCAAAACGTTCCGCTAACGAATGCGGGCGCAGATCGATACCCAGGGTGTGCCAACGCTTCCCACGGTGGACGTCGTGATCCCCTGCTACAACTACGCCCATTTCCTGCCCGCCTGCGTGCGCAGCGTGCTGGACCAGCCGGGCGTGGACGTGCGGGTGCTTGTGATCGACGACACCTCATCGGACAACACGCCCGAGGTGATGGCCGAGCTGATGGCCGCCGACAAGCGCGTCGAGGGCTACCGGCACGAGGTGAACAAGGGGCACATCGCCACCTACAACGAGGGCCTGCTCGACTGGGCGAGCGCCGACTACACGGTGCTGCTGTCGGCGGACGACCTGCTGGCGCCGGGGGCGTTGCAGCGCGCGGCCGCGGTGTTCGAGCAGAACCCCGAGGTGGGCATGGTCTACGGGCGCGTCGTGTACTACAGCGACCACGACGCGTTGCCGAAGGTGACGCAGCTGCCGGCCACGACGAAGGTCTGGCGCGGCGAGGAGTGGATCGAGAACCGCTTCCGCAGCAGCCGCAACGTGATCTCCTCGCCGGAGGTCGTCGTGCGCACGAAGGTCCAGCAGAAGGTCGGCGGCTACCGCGCGGACCTGCCCCACGCGGGCGACCTGGAGATGTGGCTGCGGATCGCGGCCGTGTCGGACATCGGGTACGTCAGCGGCAAGCCGGGCGCGTATTACCGCGTGCACGAGAACTCCATGATGCGCACCACGTTCAAGTCGGTGTTCGCCGACCTGGAGCAGCGGCGCGACGTTTTCGACCTCGTGCTGGAGCAGAGCCCCGGCCTGCCCGGACGGTTGAGGGCGTTGGCGCGCAAGGCCATCGCCGCGGACGCGCTGTGGCGCGCGGTCCGGTTGCACGACCGCGACCAGCTCGACGGCACGGAGCAGGAGCTCCTCGACTTCGCGCGGGAGACCTACGACCGCCTCGAGGAGCTGCCGGAGTACCGCGCCCTGCTGCGACGCCGGAAGTTCAGCCCGTCGTTCCTCAACCGCACGCAACTCTTCCTCGCGCCGCATGCCTTCAAGAGGGCGAAATTGTGGATCGGGACGCAACGGTGGAAGTGGCGGGGCGAGTGGTGAGCACGGTCGACCAGGACAAGGGACAGCTCGAAGGCCGGGTCTCCTCGGCGATCCGCTGGAGCGCCGTCAACTCGTTGCTGCAACGGCTCGCCGCCGTCGGCATCAGCGTCCTGCTGGCCCGCCTGATCGCGCCCGAGCAGTTCGGCGTCTTCGCGGTCGCGCTCGTCGTCCTCAACATCGTCCTGAGCGTCTCCGAGCTCGGCGTGAGCGCCGCCCTGGTCCGCCACAACGGCCCGGTCGAGGAGATGGCGCCGACCGTGACGACGCTGTCGCTCGCGTCGGGCGGTCTGCTCGCGTTGATCTGCGTCGTCGGCGCGCCCTGGTTCTCGAACGCCATGGACGCGCCCGAGGCGACCGGCGTCATCCAGCTCATGTCCGTCGCCCTCGTCATCGCCGGCGCCACCGCGGTGCCGGGCGCGATGATGCAGCGCGACTTCCGGCAGGACCACAAGTTCTACGCCGACACCGCCGCGTTCGTGGCCGGCACGGCGGTCGCGGTCGTGCTCGCGCTCATGGGGTTCGGCGCGTGGAGCCTCGCGTGGCAGCGGATCGCGCAGAACCTCTCGGCCGCGGTCATCATGTTCTGGCTCACCAAGGACCGGTTCCGGCCGGGCTGGAACCCCGCGCAGGCCAGGGAGCTGCTCGCGTTCGGCCTGCCGCTCGCGGGGTCGAGCCTGCTGATCTTCGGCGTGATGAACGTCGACTACATCGTCGTCGGCGCCGTGCTCGGCACCGTGCCGCTGGGCTTCTACCTGCTCGCGTTCAACCTGGCGAGCTGGCCGGTGGCGGCGTTCTCGGCGCCGGTGCGCAGCGTGTCGCTGGCCGCGTTCTCCAAGGTGCGCGAGGACGCCGAGCTGTTCCAGAAGGCGTTCGGGCGCGCACTGGGCCTCCTCGCGCTCGTGACGGTGCCCGCGTGCGTGCTGCTGGCCGCCCTGGCCGAACCGCTCATCCGCGTCGTCTACGGCGAGCGCTGGGCCCCCGCGGCGGCCGCCCTGGCGCTGCTGGTGCTGCTCGGCGCGGTCCGGGTGGCGCTGGAGCTGGGGTACGACTTCCTCGCGTCCGCCGGCCGGTCCAGGGCCATCCTGTGGATCCACCTGGTGTGGCTGGGCGCGCTCGTGCCGCTGCTGGCGCTGGGCGCGCACCTCGACGGCATCCGCGGGGTCGCGGCGGCGCACGTGATCGTCGCGGTGCTCGTCATCACGCCCGCGTACCTCGTCACGTTCAAGCCGTACGGCATCCGCGCCGGCGCTCTCGGCGCCCGGCTCCTGCGGCCGTTCCTCGGCGGCGTGCTGATGGTCGCCGTGGTGCTCGGCGTGCGGACCGCGATCGACAGCGAGCTGCTGCAGATCCTCGTGGGCGGTGCGCTGTCGTGCCTCGCCTACGCGCTCGTGGTGTTCCCGATGAGACACGAAGTCCTTGCCGTGCTGAAGAAGAGGGCCAACGCGTGAGACGCCTGAGGCAGGTCACGAAGATCGTCCGGGAGCAGGGTGCGAAGCAGCTCGGCGCGCGGCTGCTCACCGCCGCGTCGCGCCGGCTCGGCGTCGAGGGCGAGGAGATGCCCGTCCGCCTGGAGGACGTGCGGCGCGCCGACGTCGACGAGCGCAAGCCCGTGCGCGTCCCGCCGATCCCGCCGGGCGGGCGGCTCACGGTCAACTGGGTGACCACTCCCCCGTCGAAGGGCTCCGGCGGGCACACCACGATGTTCCGGCTCATCCGGCACCTGGAGTCGGTCGGGCACACGTGCAAGCTCTACCTGTACGACACGTTCGGCAACACGGTCTCCGACCTCGAACCCGGCATCCGCGCGGCGTTCCCGTTCTTCCAGGGCTCGATCCACGACGTCTCGGACGGCATGGCGGACGCGCACGCGGTCTTCGCGACGGCCTGGATCACCGCCTACCCGGCGTTCAACGACCCGTGCCGGGGCAAGCGGTTCTACCTCGTGCAGGACTACGAGCCGTGGTTCTACCCGCAGGGCGGCCTCTACACGCTGGCCGAGAACACCTACCGGATGGGCATGCACGGCTTCACCGCCGGCCGGTTCCTCGCCGACAAGGTCCTCGACGAGCACGGCATGCCCGCCGACCACTTCGACTTCGGCTGCGACGCCGACCGGTACTCGCTGCGCGGCGAGCAGCGCGACGGCATCGTCTTCTACGCCCGGCGCAAGGCCCCGCGGCGCGCGTTCGAGCTCGGCCTGCTCGCGCTCGAGGTGTTCGCCGAGAAGCACCCGGACCTCAAGATCCACGTCTACGGCGAGAAGATCGGGCAGCTCGGGCCGCAGTTCGTCGACCACGGCCTGGTCACACCCGACGACCTGAACGCGATCTACAACCGCTGCTTCGCCGGCCTGTCGCTGTCGATGACGAACGTGTCCCTGGTGCCGCACGAGATGCTCGCCGCCGGATGCATCCCGGTGGTGAACGACGCGCACTTCAACCGCGTGGTCCTGGACAACGACCACGTCCGGTACGCGGCACCGACCCCGCACTCGCTGGCGCGCGCTTTGTCCGAAGTGGTCACATCGCCGGACTTCGACGCGATCGCCCGCGCGGCCGCGTCCAGTGTGGAGGGACGTTCCTGGGATGCGGCGGGACTCGAGCTGGAGAAGGTGCTCGGGCGCGAGCTCTGCACGTGAGCGGCGCTCACGTCACGGGCGAGGGCGAGGTGGCGTCCGGGATCAGGACCTCGGCGGGCTTCGAGCCGTCGGCGGGGGCGAGGTGAACGGCGGGCAGCCGGGCGTCCTTGGGCACCGCGGCGAACGCGACCTCGGTCTCGCCGAGCCACGTCGCCTGGTCGTCGATGCCCGCCGTGCCCGGCAGCCGCTTCTCCTCGTTCGTCGCGAGGTCGAGCACCGCGAGGTCCCACGGGCCGAGGCGGCCGATGCGCTTCTTGTAGGCGACCTTCGTGCCGTCCGGGGAAAGCGAGGGACACTCGGCATCGCGCCGCAACGACGTCACGGCCTTGGTCCCGAGATCTCCCTTCACCAACCAGGTGAATCCACCACTCGCCAGAGTGGCGTAGAACGTCCGATCGTCGGAACCGACGGTCAGACCCCAGTAATTGACGTCACTCGCGGTGAGCGGAGCACCCTCCACAGTGGCCGCGAAGTGCTCGATCGATTCGACCGTCTCCCCCGTGCGGACGTCGAAGAAACCCGTCCGGGTGGAGAACCCGCCCGGCACGGAGTACGAGTCGCCGGTGACGAAACTCGTCCACGACACCACGTTGCCGGACTTCGAGACCTTCGCGCGGCTGGGGATGCCGGGCAGCGGAACGCTCTTGACCGGCTTGCCGTCCCGGCTGACCTCGGCCGCGTAGGACGGGCCGGGACCGGAGAGCTTGAGGCACACGCTGGTGCCGCCGGAGACGTAAAAGCGCTGGCAGGCGAGGTCGGTCGGGGTGCGGGTACCGCCTTCGGCGAGCTTCTCGACGCGGTTCTGGCCGCCCGCGAGGTCGACGAAGAGCAGGTCGCCCGTCTTGGCCTTCGACACGTTCTCCGCGCCCGCGGGCTGCTTCGCGTCGGTGGCCGCCGTGACGACGTAAGCCGCCGTCCCGCCGATCACAACGAGGATGGCCGCCACCGTCAGGGCCAGTCGTCGCACACGCATTCCGCCTCCTGGATTCCCCTCCTTCATCGCCGCCGCGCTACCGGCTGTAACAGTTGGCAGCTCACCCCGATTTTCCTGGTGGGCGATACCCTGCGAACAGTGCGATGGCAAGACCGAGCCGCGGATCGGGGATGTTGATGGACTTCTGGGGCACCGTACGAGTGCTGCGGCGGCGGTGGTACATCGCCCTGCCCGCAGTGCTGCTCACCGGCGTCCTCGCCCTGTACGTCTACGTCACCGTTCCCACGCGGTACGAGTCGAGCGGCGTGCTGGTCCTCACCTCCCCCGCCGCCGGCGGCCGGTACTCGGAGAAGACCAAGCCCGAGGACGTGGTGAAGGTCAACCCGCTGCTGCAGTTCGACGGCAGCCTCACGACCACCGCGCAGATCCTGACGCAGGTGCTGGGCGACCCGAAGACCGCGGAAGAGCTGGCGGGCAAGAACTCCACGGCCACCTACACCGCGAACACCGGTCCCGTCGGCGGCCCGCTGCTGTTCATCTCGACCGAGGCCGACTCGGCCGAGTCGGCGGAGGGTCTCGTCGGCAAGGTGCTCGAGAAGACGGTGAACGAGCTCGCGGCGCAGCAGAAGGCGTTGAACGCACCCGAACAGACGTTCATCACGGCGCAGATCCTCGTGAAGCCGACCACGGCGTCGGCCAAGATCGGCGGCAAGGTCCGGTACGTCGGCGCGGCCACGGTCGTGCTGCTGCTGCTGACGATCGCCTCCACCTTCGCCGCCGACTCGATCATGAACCGGATGCGCAAGCGCAAGGGCGAGGAGGGCGCGGAGGAGCCGGAGTCCGAGAAGGACACCGCGCCACCGCCGCCGTCGCACGCCCCGCCGTCGCGGCCCCAGCCGAACGGCAACGGCCAGCCGCGGCCACCGCAGGGCGTGCCGAACGCCCACCAGAAGACGGTCATCATCCCCGCGCCCAAGCCCACGAACCCGGCATGGCCGACGAAAGACGACTGACGCACCAGCGCGCCGACGGCGCCACGCTCGTGATCTTCTACGTGCTGGCGCTGCTCGTCGTCCCCGCCCGGTTCACGATCGCGTTCGTCCCGATCACCCTGCCGCCCGCGCTGTTCGTGGCGCTGTGCCTCGCGGTCCTGTGGTTCGCCGCCCACCTCGTCGACCACCTGGGCCTCGCGAAGGGCCGCAACACCGTCCGCACCCTGCTCGGGCTGTTCGTCGTCCTGCACCTCGCCACCTACGCGCTCGCCACCCGCCGCTACCTGCCGGCGGACGAGCTGTCGGTGTCCGACTCGTCGCTGATCCGGATCGTGGCGATGTCGGCGCTCGCGGTGTTCGTGATCGACGCGATCCGCAGCGGCGAGCGCCTGAGCCGCATGCTCAGGGTGATGGTCGGCTGCCTGACGGTCAGCGCGTTCGTGGGGCTCATCCAGTTCGGCATCGGCCTCGACCTGGCGTCGTACATCACGCTGCCGGGCCTGCGCGTGCAGGACAACGGCTACTCGGCGCTGGAGTCGAGGTCGATCTTCTTCCGCCCCGCCGGCACGGTGAACCACCCGATCGAGTTCGGTCTGGTCTGCGTGCTGGGCGTGCCGTTCGCGGCGCACTTCCTGTTCCAGGCGAAGGACCGCGGCGAACCGAGCGGCCGCTGGCTGGCCGCCCTGTCGCTGCTCGCCCTGATGGCGATCCTGTCGCTGTCGCGCACCGCGATCATCGGCCTGGTGGTGACGGGCGTCGTGCTCGGGGTGCTGCTGCCCCGCCGCCGCGGCCTGCCGCTGCTCGGTGTCGGCGCGGTCTTCCTGGGCGGCGCCTCGGCCGTCGTGCCGGGGCTCTTCGGCACCGTCACGTCGATGTTCTCGAACATCGAGGACGACCCGTCGTTCCAGGGCCGCACGAAGGACTACGACGGCGCGTGGCTGGAGATCGCCAAGCACCCGTGGCTGGGGCGCGGCTTCGGCACGTTCCTGCCGTCGAAGTACACGATCCTCGACAACCAGTACCTGCTGACGATGATCGAGAACGGGTACCTGGGGCTGCTCGCCTACGTGCTGCTGTTCCTCGGGGGGATCTACGCCGCGCTGCGGGCTCGTTCGCTGTCGAAGGACGAGAACGTGCGGGGCTTGGCGGTGTGCCTGGTCGGGGCGATGCTGACCTCGGCGCTCGGGGCGGCGACCTTCGACTCGCTGAGCTTCAGCGTGGCGACCGGGATGACGTTCCTCCTGCTGGGGACCTCGGGGGCCCTGCTGCGGATCGCGCGGCAGGAGGCGGACCGGGCGCGGAACCCGGTCGGCCCGGCCGACCGGGTCGAGCGCGCGTGAGCCGGAAGCCCACGAGGACCGTCCCGGTCGTCACCTGGGTGTCGTTCGAGGTCGCGGTCGTCAGACCGCCTTCAACCCGTCCGGGGTCTCCTCGTGCCGGATCCCGCACTCGGGACACGACAGGTCGTCCGCCAGCCGCACCCCGCACGCGCAGACCCACCCCTTGACCACGGCCGGGTTCCCGGCCACGAAGGCGTGGGCGGGCACCGACCGCGTGACCACCGAACCGGCCGCGGCGAACGCGTGCTCGCCGATCACCGTGCCGCACACGACGACCGTGCCGGCGCCGAGGGTCGCGCCGCGCCGGACGAGGGTGGTCTCCAGCGCGTCGCCGGTCTTCTTCACGTGCGCGCGGGGCCGCAGGTCGTTGGTGAACAGCACGTTCGGGCCGAGGAACACGTCGTCCTCGCACGTCACGCCGTCGAAGACGAGAGTGCTGTTCTTGACCGTCACGTTGTTGCCCAGCACCGCGCGCGACTCGACGAACGCGCCGTCGCAGATGTTGCAGTCACGGCCGATGCGGGCGCCCGGCAGGACGTGCGCGAACGCCCACACGCGCGTGCCGTCGCCCACGTCGGAGGACTCGCACAGGCCGTGCGGGTGCACGCGGACACCGGTCATCGCAGCGCCTCCGCCAGCGCCTCGACCACGCGGGTCTGCTGCGCCTCGGTGATCTCCGGGAACAGCGGCAGCGACAGGATCTCCGCGGCCGACTGCTCGGCCACCGGGAACGAACCCGCCAGCGAGGCGAACGCGCCCGTCCTGTGCAGCGGCGTCGGGTAGTGGATGCCGGCGCCGATGTCCGCGGCGTGCAGGGAGGAGAGCACGCGGTCGCGGTCCGCGACGCGCACGACGTAGAGGTGCCAGACGGGCAGGTTGCCGTCCAGGACCACCGGCGTCCGCACGCCGGGGACGTCGGCCAGCATCTCGGTGTAGCGGGTGGCGGCGGCGCGGCGGGCCTGGTTCCAGCCCTCGAGGCGGCGCAGCTTCGCGGACAGCACCACGGCCTGCAGCGTGTCGAGGCGGCTGTTGAAGCCGAGGACCGGGTGCTCGTACTTGCGCGGCGAACCGTGCTCGCGCAGCAGGCGGACCGACTCCGCCACGGCGTCGGACGTCGTCAGGACCGCGCCGCCGTCGCCGTACGCGCCGAGGTTCTTGCCGGGGTAGAACGAGGTCGCGGCCGCGACGCCGAGGCCGCCGACCGCGGTGCCGTTGCGGCGGGCGCCCTGGGCCTGCGCGGCGTCCTCGACCACCGGCACACCGGGAGGCAGCAGCTCGACCGGGGCCGCCTGGCCGTAGAGGTGCACGGGCACGACGGCCTTGGTCCGCGAGGTGACCGCGGACGACACCGCGGAAGCGTCGATCAGCAGCGTGTCGTCGACGCAGTCCACGAGCACGGGCGTCGCGCCGCAGCGGGCGACGGCCTCGGCCGTGGCGATGAACGTGTTGGCGGGCAGGACGACCTCGTCGCCGTGCCCGACCCCCAGTGCGCGCAGCGCCAGTTCGATGGCGTCGGTGCCGTTGCCGACACCGATGGCGTGCGGGACCTCCTGGTAGGCAGCGAACTCCGACTCGAACCGGGCGACCTGGGGGCCTCCGATGAAGGCCGTCGTCTTGAGCACCTCTGCCCAGCCGTCGGCCACCTCGTCGGCCACCTGCTCGTGCTGCGCACGCAGGTCCACCAGCGGAATCTCGATCACGCGCTCTCCCCACGCAACGGGCGGGCCGGAACGCCGGCCCACGTCTGGCCTGCCGGAACGTCCTGCAGGACAACGGCTCCCATGCCCACGACGGCACCGGCGCCGATCTTGCACCCCTCGCGCACCAGGGCTCCCTGTCCCAGGTACGCGGACTCCCCCACGAACACTCCCCCGCCGAGCGAGGCTCGGCCGGCGAACGTGACGCCGTCCGACACCTCGTCGTCGTGGGTGATCAGCACGTGCGGCATCGCCACGACGTGCCTGCCCACCGGCAGCGGGGTCGTGATCACGACCCCCGCCAGCAGCACGGTCCCGGCGCCCAGCGAGGCACCGGACGTGACGGCCGCCGGATGAACGATGGTCGCCCACCGCTCGTCCGGCAACCCGAGACGGGACACGAGCCCCAGCCGGGACAACGGCCGCCGCGCATTGGCGATGCACGCCACGACGGCCGCGTCCGGGTGGTCGCCGAGGCTGCCGAGCCCGCCCAGCACGGGCACCCCGTCGATCAGGGTGCCGTGCAGGGCGGCGGTGTCGTCGAGAGCCCCGACGGGGTTCCAGACGTCCGGGAGCAGGCGGACCGCCGCGAGCACCTCGCGGGCGAGTCCCCCTGCTCCGATCAGCAGCAACGGCCTGGGGGTCACTGGAACACCACGTCGACCCAGTAGTTGCCACCGTTGTAGGACGACGTCGGGAACCCGGAGCCCGGGGCGAACACACCGGCCGAGGCAGTGGCTGCCAGCGGAGGCGAGGTCACCGAGCCGAAGTAGCCCGAGTTCACGGCGTAGTGGCCCGTGGTCGTCGTGTACGAGGCCACGTACGTGGTCCCGGCCGTGAGCGGCACCGGTGTCGTGAACGTCAGCGTCTGCCAGCCCGACTCGGTCTCGTTCGAGAACGTGCCGGTCGCCAGACGGGTGCCGTCCGCGGACCAGAGCGACCCGGTGTGGGTGCCGGTGTTGCCCGCGCCCTTGTAGAACTTCACGCCGGTGACCTGGCCGTTCGTGCTCGACGTGAACTTCACGCCCAGCTCGTACGGGCTCGTGTCGTCGGACGACGTCACCGAGGGCACCGTCGCCGCACTGAACAGCGAGCACGGACAGGTCTGCGTCGTCGCCGTGGTGAACGACCACGTGACCGGACCGGCCATCATGTTCCCGAACGTGTCCGCTGCCTTGACGCTCACCGAGTAGACGGTGGACGCCGCGAACCTGGCGGCCGGCGTGAACGTGATCATCCGGCTGTCCGGCGAGAGCGACCTCGTGCCGGCGATCTTCGCGCCGCCGGGGTCGGTGACGTCGAACTGCGCCGAGCCGAGGTCGACGGCCTCGTCGAACGACACGGTGACCGTGGAGTTCAGCGCCACGTCCGACGCGCCGGTCAGCGGCGTGTGCGACTGCGCCACCGGGGCGTCGTTGTCGGCGTTGGGCTGGTAGACGACGTCGACCCAGTAGTTGCCGGAGCCGTAGGTCATCGTCGGGAACCCGGAGCCCGGCACGAACACGCCGTTCTGCTCCTGCGGTGCCGACAGCGGGCCCGAGTTGACCGCACCGGTGCCGAAGTACCCGCCGTTCACCGCGTAGTGGCCGGTGGTCGTCGTGTACGAGGCGGTGTAGGTCTGCCCGGCGCTGACGACCACGGGCTGCGAGAACGTCAGCGTCTGCCAGCCGGTCGCGGTCTCGTTGCCGAACGTGCCGGTGGCGAGCCGCTGGCCGGTGGAGCTCCACAGCGAGCCGGTGTGCGTGCCGGTGTTGCCCGCGCCCTTGTAGAAGCGGACACCGGTGATCTGACCGGACTGGGTCGGGCTGAACCGCACGCCGAGCTCGTACGCGCCCGAGTCGTCCGCGGACGTCTCGTCGGGCACGGTCGCCGTGCTGAACAGCGAGCACGGGCAGGTCGGCGTGGTCGTGGTCGTGAAGGTCCACTCCGCGGGCGCCGGCATCGCGATGCCGTTGACGTCCGCGATGCCCACGTGCGCCTTGTACTGCGTGCCGACGACGAGCTTGCCGGACGGCGTCCACGTGACGGTCTTCTGGTCGCCCGAGAGCGACACCGAGCCGGTCAGCTTGGCGCCCTTCGGGTCCGTCAGCCAGATCTGCGCCGACGCGGGGTCGACCGGTTCGCTGAACGTCGCCGTCAGCGCGCTCTGCAGGCCCACGTTCGTCGCGTTCACGGCCGGCGTGCGGCTCGTGATCGACGGCGGCGTGGTGTCACCGTTGAGCCCGTTGCGGTAGATGACGTCGACCCAGTAGTTCGTGGCGTTGTACGAGCCGTTCGGGAAGCCCGTGCCGTACTTGTAGACGCCGTTGCCGCCGTCGGCACCGTTCTGCAGCGCGTGCAGCGACTGGTAGCTCGCCTCCTGGCCGTTGAAGTAGCCGGAGGTGACCGAGTACCGGCCGTTGGGCGCGTTGTACGACACGACGTAGGTCGTGTTCGCCTGCACCTGGACGGGCGAGGTGAACATCAGCTTCTGCCAGCCGGACGTCGTCTCGGCGTTGAACGTGCCGGTCGCGAGCAGCAGGCCGTTGGCCGTCCACAGCGAACCGGTGTGCGTGCCGGTGTTCCCGCTGCCCTTGTAGAAGCGGACGCCGAGGACCTCGCCCTTGCCGTCGAAGCGGACCTTCGTGCCGACCTCGACCTGGCTCGTGTCACCCGAGTCGACCACCGCGGGGGCCGCGAAGTCGTCCCAGACCGTGCACGGGCAGGCGGCCGGTCTCGGCGAGCCCGTCGTGAACGTCCAGTTCGCCTGTGCCGACAGGTTTCCCGCCGCGTCGGCCGCTCGCATGGTCACGGTGTAGGCCGTGGCGGCCGCGAGCGGCGCGGACGGCGTGAACGTGATCGTGCGGGCGTCGTTCGAGATCGTCTTGGTGCCCGTCACGGTGCCGCTCGGGCCGGTCACGGTGACCTGCGCCGAGTTGAGCGTCACGTTCTCGTCGAACGTGCCGGACACCGTGGTGTTGAGCGCGACGGAACCGGCGTTGGAGACCGGGGACATCGCCGACTGGACGGGTGCGCGGGTGTCGGGACCGGGGTCCGTCGCCCACACCACGTCGACCCAGTAGTTCGTGTGGTCGAACGTGTTGTTCGGGAAGCCGGCGCCGAAGCGGAACACGCCGTTCGGCCCGTCCACACCGGACTTGAGGCCGGTGATGGGTTCCATGTACGCCTGCTGCTGGTAGAACCCGCCGCTGTCGTAGGCGAAGTGCCCGGTCGGCGTGTAGTACGACACGATGTAGGTCGTGTTCGCGTTCACCGCGATCGGCGACGGGAACAGCAGCGTCTGCCAGCCGGTCGCGCTCTCGTTGACGAACGTGCCGGTGGCGAGCAGGTCGCCGTTGGCCGCCCAGAGCGACCCGGTGTGCGTGCCGGTGTTGCCGGTGCCCTTGTAGAACTTCACGCCGCGGACGTAGCCGTTGCTCGCGGCCTTCCACTTGACGCCGAGCTCGAGCTGCGAGCTGTCGTCGGCGGAGGTGACCTTCGGGACCTCCTGGCCGGAGAACATGCCGCACGGGCAGGTCCTGGTGCCGACGTTCGGGGTCGCGCTCACCGGTGCGGAGAGGTTCAGCGAGTCGTCGACCGCGCGGACGCGCAGCTGGGCGGTGCCGGACTGCGACGGCGTGTAGGTGTAGCTCCACGTCGTCTGGCCGGCCTGCCAGTTCGCGTAGTGCCAGCGCGTGCCGCCGTCGGTGGAGACCTCGACGCCCGCGACCTTGCCGGCGGCGTCGATCACGGTGCCGCTGAAGGTGTAGGGCTGGCCGACCGTCGACTGCGCCGGCAGGTTCGTGATCTGCACGCCGGGGGCGACGTTGTCGTTGATGGCACCGGAGATCGTGAGCTGGTCGGCCCCCCACAGCTGGTAGGGCTGCACGCCCATGTCCGCGAGGAAGTTGACCGTGGCCTGCTTGATCCGCTTGTCCGACGTCGGCGTGTTGGTGAGGAACGCGTGCTCGTCGTCCACGCCCCAGGCCCACTGGACCGTGCCCGCGCCGAACACCAGCGCGCCCGAGGGTGCGCGGTAGTAGGTGATGGCGTGGGTCTCGGTGCCGCCGCCGTACTCGTCGCCGTAGTTCTTCAGCGCGTAGTAGCCGTCGAGGTTGACGCTCGTCCGCGACATCTGCGCGACGCCGGCGGGCTGGAAGCCGTTGTCGTACACGGTGTTCCACTCGTAACCCAGCGTGCCGGGCTGGAACGTGTACGTGCTGCCGGACGCCATGTTCGGCAGGTCGGTGTTGCGCCAGAGCCGCATCTTGCCGTAGGCGGCCGGCACCTGCAGCGAGTCGTCACGCCGGCCGTTCACGGTGAACATGTTGCCGAGCAACGCGTTCTCCGGTCTGCCGCCGTCCTGCGGCGGGCTGTAGCGCGGGTCGCGCCACGTGCCGGTCCAGGTGTTCTCGCCGTCGTTCTGCGTGCCCTTCGTCTCCTTGAAGCAGACGATGGTGCGCCAGTCGGTCTGGGAGGAGTCCGTGCTCTTCTCCCACTTGGTCTTCCAGAAGATCTCGTTGCCGGTCAGGAACGCCATGTGCACGCCGGCGTCGCGGGCGGCCATCACGTTGTTCCACTGCTCGTTCGACCAGTACTCGTCGTGGCCGACGGCCATGAAGACCTTGTGGTTCTTTATCAGGTTGCCGCGCCGGGCCGAGTCCACGTCGGTCGTGTAGCTCATGTCGTACCCGTTGCGCTCCAGGAACCTGAGCATGGGGTACTCGGCGTTGAAGATGAAGTTCTCGTCGCCGTCGCCGCCGGTGTACGGGCGGTTGTAGCTGACCTTGTACGCGCTGCCGCCCTGGCCGGGGCCGTCACCGAAGTAGAGGCTGTTGCCGCCGTAGCGGTTGTAGGCGACCCAGGTGGCGTCGGAGGTCTGGAAGAAGATCTTCGACTGGGAGCTGTCGTCGCGGACGACGAACGCCATCTCGTTCTCGGCACCGGTGTCGTTGCGCGTCATGCGCACGTAGTAGATGCCGGAGACCGCGGTGGACGGGATGTTCCACGTGAGCGACACGGCCCAGTTGCCGCAGTCGATCAGCGCGGTCGGCCCGTCTCTCAGACAGGGAGGTTGGTTCTGCGGCGTGTTGCGCTGGACGGTGCCCATGTACCGGGCGCCCTTCCCGCCGTACCAGCCCATCCGGTAGACGTCGAGCTTGTACGACGAGGCGGAGGTCAGCATCTTGAAGCTGACCGTCTGCCCGACGTTGTAGCTGATGTCCGTCGTGTACCCGAGGATCGAGTCGTCGCGGTACTGCGCCTGCCAGTTGTCCGCGCCGGTCTGCGTGTTCTCGCACGCGACCTTGTTCGTGACGGGGAAGTCACACGGGGCGGCATTGGCGTTGGGGGCGTTGAACACCCCGAGCATGAAGAACGAGGATGCAATCAACGCCGTGATCATTAGCACCCGCATGAGACGCGACTGCTGAGCCACCATTGGGTTTCACCTCTCGGACGGAGTTACCGTGTGTGATCCGCGCACTACGCTGGACAGCACAGGGCTGCTACTCCGAACGTCGGCGATCTGGTTGAAGCTGTTACGTGTCAACAGAAGAAAGTTCTGGCAAAACCGAAATCACCGTGTTTCAACCACGGACGGTCAGGCGGGATGCGTGGAGAGTGTCCGACAGGGCCGTCACGACCTGGTCCTGTTCGGACTCCGTCATCTCGTGGAACAGCGGCAGGATCAGGGTTCTGGCCGTGAACTCCTCGGTCACCGGCAGCGGCGCGCTGTCGTGCCCGTAATAAGCCGGTTCGAGGTGTGACGCCATGATCCCGCGCCGTGCGCTGACACCCCGTTCCGCGAGTCCGGAGAGGACTGCCTGGCGGTCCGGGCCGCCCTCGGGCAACCAGACCCAGAAGGACTGGTAGTTGGTCGTCCCGTACTCGGGGTCCGCCACCGTCTCGACGACGCCGTCCAGCAACTCGTGGTAACGCGCGGCCAACTCACGGCGACGGGCGATGATCATGTCCAGTTTGGACAGCTGCACCAGCCCGACGGCGGCCTGGATGTCGGTCATCCGGTAGTTGAAGGCGGTCTCGAGGTACTGCTCGATGACGGCGCTCCCGCCGTGGTGGCGGTCCGCCGCCGACACGCTCATGCCGTGCTCGCGCAGGCGCTTGAGGCGCACAACCCAGTCGGGGTCGTCGGTCGTGACCATGCCGCCCTCACCCGTGGTGAGGAGCTTGCGCGGGTGGAACGACCAGGCGGCGAGCAGCGCGTTCGCGCCGACCGGCTTGCCCTTGTAGGTCGAACCCGACGCGCAGGCCGCGTCCTCGATGACGGCGATGCCGCGCGGTTCGCACAGCGCCTTGATCGCGTCGACGTCCGCGGGCACGCCGGCCTGGTGCACGACCATGACCGCGCGGGTGCGCTCGGTGAGCACCGGTTCCACAGTGGACGCCGTCAGGTTGCCGGTGGCCGCCTCGATGTCGGCGAAGACCGGGGTCGCGCCGGTGTAGCGCACGGAGTTGGCCGTGGCGATGAACGACAGCGACGGCACGACGACCTCGTCGCCGGGGCCGATGCCGAGCACGTGCACCGCGAGGTGCAGGCCGGTGGTGCAGGAGGACACCGCGACGCCGTGGTTCGCGCCGACCGACGCCGCGAAGGCCTCCTCGAACTCGCGGACCCGCGGGCCCTGCGCCACCCAGCCGGACCGCACGGCTTCGGCGGCGGCCAGTGCTTCTTCTTCGCCGAGCAACGGCCGCATGACCGGAATCACAGCTCTACCTCTTCTGGTGGACGGGCTTTCGTACCTGCAGGTGCGGCCGCGACGCCGCCGAACTGGGTTTT
>NZ_JBHXCW010000103.1:0-25371 GCF_042725365.1 Lentzea sp. NPDC060358
GGTCAAGTCGACACGCTTTTCGTCGACTTGACCTCACCCCTCAGGTGTGGCCAGCTCCTGGTGCGACTTGGGACGGGGCACCCACCGCAACGCAACCACCTACGCACCAGGCAGCCGCCCAACGAAACAGGCGTGCCATCAACCCGCGACCGGCGCGGTGCCCCCGATCAGATTGCCGGGGGTTCGGGGGCAGAGCCCCTGAGGGGAAGCACGCACCAGCAACAGGCCGCCCGCAAGGCAACCACCCGCCCGGCCGCGTCAGCCCGGTGACCACCCGCCCGGCCGCATCAGCCCGGCAACAACCCGCCTGGGGTGCACCCCGCCCGGCAACAACCCACCAACAACCCGCAAGCCAACGCAGGCGTCCCCCCAAAACGTGGACCCCCTGATCAACCCGACTGTACTCAGGGGGTCCGACAAGATCAGCCGAGCAAAGCGTCCACAAAAGCGGAAGGCTCGAACGGGGCCAGGTGGTCGGCCCCCTCACCCAGCCCGACCAACTTGACCGGAACCCCCAGCTCCCGCTGGACCTGGAAGACGATCCCGCCCTTGGCCGTACCGTCCAGCTTGGTCAGCACGATCCCGGTGATGGCGACCTGCTCGGAGAAGACCCGGGCCTGGGTCAGCCCGTTCTGCCCGGTGGTCGCGTCGAGGACGAGCAGGACCTCGTCGACCACGGCCTGCTTCTCCACGACCCGCTTCACCTTGCCGAGCTCGTCCATCAGCCCGACCTTGGTGTGCAACCGCCCAGCCGTGTCGATCAGCACGGTGTCGACGCCGGCGTCCATCCCCCGCTTGACCGACTCGAAGGCGACCGAGGCGGGGTCCCCGCCCTCGGGCCCGCGCACGGTCTCGGCGCCGACCCTCTTGCCCCAGGTCTCCAACTGGTCGGCGGCGGCGGCGCGGAACGTGTCGGCGGCACCGAGCAGCACCGTGCGGCCGTCGGCCACCAGCACGCGGGCGAGCTTGCCCGTGGTGGTCGTCTTGCCGACTCCGTTGACCCCGACCACGAGCAGCACGGCCGGCTTCCCGCCGTGCGGCAGGGCCTTCAGCGACCGGTCCATCTTGGGCTCGAGCGCCTCGACCAGGACAGACCGCAGCAGCGCGGAGGCCTCGGCCTCGGTCCGCACCCCGGACGTGGCGATCCGCGAGCGCAGGGTCTCCACGATCTCGGTGGTCAGCGCGGCGCCGAGGTCGGCGATCAGCAGCGTGTCCTCGACGTCCTGCCACGAGTCCTCGTCCAGGTCGCCGGCGCCGAGCAGGCCCAGCAGCGAGGTGCCGAACGCGTTGCGGGACTTCGACAGTTTCCCGCGCAGGCGCTCCAGCCGGCCCGCGGTCGGCTCGATCTCCTCGACCTCGGAGGCCTCGACCGGCAGGTCGACCTCGACGAAGCCGCGCTTCTCCGAGTCGCGCGGCACCGAGGCGTCGTCGCCGACGCCCGGCTGCCCGTCGACCTCGGTCCGGTCGGCGACCGGGTGCTCGACGACCTCGGCCACCGCCACGGCCTCGACGACGGGGGCGTCGGGCGCGGCCGGCGTCAAGGAGATCCCGGACGAGGCCTGGTAGGCACCGGGCCTCGGGGACTCCTCCTTCTGGGTCAGGCTGATGCGACGGCGACGCGTCAGCACCACACCGGTCACCAGCGCGGCGATCAGCACGACCGCCACGACGACGAGGATCAGGACAAGGGAGGACGTCGACACGGGACCATGGTTTCACAGGCCCGCATGTGAGCCGTCAACCATCTGCTGCTCATTTAGGCGAAGATTTCACCAAAGCTCTTGCGCCCGACTGCGGTGTGGAATAGACCACACGTCGTGAGGGTGATCGGACTGATTTCCGGCACGTCGATGGACGGCATCGACGTCGCCGTCGCCGACCTGTCGGTCCACGGCGACGTCGTCGAGCTCGTACCGGTGCAGTGCGCCGAGCATCCGTTCCCCCGGGACCTGCTCGCGATGCCGCAGACCCTCGCCGAAGTGTGCGCCTTCGACACCTCGCTCGGGCAGGCTTTCGGCGAAGTCGCCGCCGGGTACCTGCCGGCGGACCTCGTCTCCTCGCTCGGCCAGACCGTCCACCACGAGGTCCAGGACGGCGACTGCCTCGGCACGCTGCAGCTCGGCCAGCCCGCGTGGATCGCCGAACGGACCGGGCTGCCCGTCGTCGCCGACCTGCGGGTGCGCGACGTCGCCGCGGGCGGGCACGGCGCGCCGCTCGCCTCCACGCTCGACGCGCTCTGGCTCGCCGGCGACGAGCCCGCGATCGCGCTGAACATCGGCGGCATCGCCAACATCACCGTCGTGCGCCCCGGCAGCGCGCCGATCGCCTACGACACCGGCCCCGGCAACGCGCTCCTGGACGCCGTCGTGGAGGTCATCTCCGGCGGGAGGCGCAGACAGGACACCGACGGCGAGTTCGCGAGCCGCGGCCGCGTCCGGGAGGACGTCCTCAAGAAGCTCCTCGCCGACCCCTACTACTCCAGGCCGTGGCCCAAGTCCACGGGCAAGGAGCACTTCAACGCGGGCTACCTCCAGGGCTTCCCGACCGTCCCGGCCGAGGACATGCTCCGCACGCTCGTGGAGCTGACCGCCCGCACCGTCGCCGACGCGTGCCGCGCCCACGACGCGAGCACCGTCGTCGCGTCCGGCGGCGGCATGCGCAACCCCGTGCTCGTCGACTCGCTGACCAGGGCACTCGACCCGATCCCGTTGAGGATCAGCGACTCGCTCGGCCTGCCGCGCGACGGCAAGGAGGCCTACCTCGCCGCCCTGCTCGGATTCCTGACCTGGCACGGGATCCCGGGCAACACGCCGTCCGCGACCGGTGCGACCGGACCGCGGCTGCTCGGCAGCATCACGCCCGGTGACGGGCCGCTCAGACTGCCGGACCCCGTGCCGGGTCCGGTGTCCAAGCTGAAAGTGGGGGAACCGAAGTGCGCGCACTAGACCTCGCGATCATCGCCCTGTTCCTCGTGGGCATGCCGCTGATCGGCATGGCGATCGGCGGCAGGCAGAAGTCGTCCACCGACTACTTCGTCAGCGAGAAGCGGATCTCGTGGTGGGTCGTCTGCCTGTCCGTGGTGTCCGCGGAGACCTCGACGCTCACCGTGCTCAGCGTGCCGGTGATCGCCTACATGGCGACACCCGCGCAGGGCGGCATGACCTACCTGACGCTCGCGCTCGGCTACATCGTCGGCCGGATCATCGTCAGCTTCGTGCTGCTGCCCCGCTACATCGCCGGTGACCTCGTGACGGCGTACGCGTTCCTGGGCAAGCGCTACGGCAACGGCATGCGCGCCACCGCGTCGGTGACGTTCCTCTTCACCCGCCTGCTCGCCGACGGCATCCGGCTCTTCGCGACCGCGATCCCGATCAAGGTCGTGCTCGCCGAGTACGGGATCACCGCGTCGTACTGGGCGATCGTGGTGGCGCTCGGCATCGCGATGGTGTTCTACAGCTTCTTCGGCGGCGCCCGCGCCGTCGTGTGGGTCGACGCGATCCAGATGCTCTGGTACGTCCTCGGTGGCGTCGTGGTGATCTGGGTGCTCGCCGGGCAGCTGCCGGACGGCTGGTTCGCCAAGGCCGCCGACGTCAACAAGTTCCAGCTCTTCGACTTCACGTCGTCCCCGCTGACCGGTGCCTACCCGTTCATCGCGGCCTTCTTCGGCGGCGCGCTGCTGTCGATGGCCTCGCACGGCGCGGACCAGCTGATCGTGCAGCGGCTCATGGCCACGCGGGACGTGAAGTCCGCGCAGAAGGCGCTGATCGCCTCCGGGTTCGTGGTGTTCCTGCAGTTCGCGTTCTTCCTCTTCATCGGCGTGATGATGTGGGCGTTCTACGCGGGCGTCGACCCGGTGAAGGACCTGGGGCTGAACAACAAGGACGAGCTGTTCGCACACTTCATCGTCAACGATCTGCCGAGCGGCCTGTCCGGCTTCGTGATCGCCGGCATCCTCGCCGCCGCGCTGTCGTCGTCGTTGGGCGCCTTGGCCTCCAGCACGGTCACCGACGTCTACGAGCGCATCCGCAAGACCCCGATGACCGACGACGAACGCCTGCGCCACGGCCGGATCTGGACCCTGGTGTGGGCGGGTCTGCTGATCGTCTGCGCGGGCGTGTTCGCCTCCTCGAACGCGACCACGGCGGACCCGATCGTGGTGCAGGCGCTCGGCATCGCCGGCTACACCTACGGCGCGCTGCTCGGGGCCTTCCTCCTCGGCCTGATCTTCCGGCGCGTCACGCAGGTGGACGCGATCATCGCGTTCGTGGCGACGGTGCTCGTCGTCGGTTTCGTGATCCTCGGGGTCAAGTTCGTCGGCAGCACGCCGACGATCGACTTCGCGAAGGCCGACGCCACCCGGAAGAGCCTGACCGGCTGGTGGAACACGCCACTGGGGGTGGCGGTCACGCTGATCGTGGGCGGGTTGCTGTCGTTGCGGCATTCACCGGGCGGGCACTCACGCCGGGTGCCGGTACGAGATGAGCTCGACGTGAAGACGGAATCCTAGGCGGGCGAACATGTTCTGCGACGACTCGTTGCCCGAGTAGATCGACGCGGCGGCCTGCGGTCGTGCACCGTGGTCCGCCGCGAGCTTCCACAGCAGTTCGGTGATGAGCGCGGCACCGACGCCCTGGCCGCGGACGTCGGGCTCGACGGCCACGAAGTCGACGTAGTACTCCTCGGGCTGGGCCTTGCCTGCCGCGTACCCGAGCACGCGTTGACCGTCCATGGCGACGACGACCGTGCGGGTCGCCGGATCGGACTCGACCAGTTGTCTGCCGGACAGGTAGGTCCGCGGGAAACATCGTTCGTGCAGCACGGCAACGGCCTCGTGCACGAACTCGTCGGTCGGGAGGACGCGCATCTCGCGCTCGCTGGGGCATTTGGCGTCCCGCAGGAGCAACGTGCGCAGGTCCCCGTTGTCGAGGACGTGGATGGCGCTCGCCTTGCCGGCGGAGAAGCCGTGGCGTTCGGCGAACGCGGCCAGCCGCCGGTGCGCGGTGTGTCCGTAGAGCTCCAGGTCGGTGGTGCCGGCGAGCAGCTCGGCGGCGCGCCGGAACAGGGCGTCGGCGGTCTGGTCCCAGATGCGGCTGCCCGCCGGGTGGTTGACCGGTACGTCGACGAACGGCCCGTGCAGCCACGCCCGGTTCAGCTCGGCGTCGACCTCCACGCTGAGCATGCCGGTGATGTTGTCGTCGGCGTCGACGGCCACCACCGTGCACTCGGCCCAGCCGGGCTCGAACTCGCCGAGCTCCGCGCGGAGCTCGTCGACTGTCTCACCGAGGTACCCGATGTGGTGCGCCTTGTCGGCCTGGAGCCGGACCAGCAGCGCCATCGTGGCGCCGAGGTCGCCAGGTTCGGCGAAACGGATGTCGTACATAGGAGGAATGGTTGCTCGCACCGCCGTTCGAAGCGAGGGAGTTTTCGGGCGGGCTGAGACACGGCCCGGCGCGCCCCCGGACTGGCGTAAAATGGCGTGGATGTCCCCCGGCGCAGACACCCCCGACGCGTTCGCCACCCGCACCGAACTGGCGGAGTCCCGGGCGCACGCCGGCGACTTCCGCGGAGCCGTCACCGAGTTCCGGGCGCTCGTGAAGGAGAGCACCGCCGCGGAGGGCGCGGACGCCCCGCGGACCCTCACCGCCCGCCTGCAGCTCGTGCGGGTGCTCGGCACGTCACGGCAGTTCGGCAAGGCCATCGGCGCCTGCGAACCCCTGCTGCGCGACCAGGTCCGCGTGCTCGGCGCGCAGCACGCCGACACGCTCGAGACCCGGCAGCTGCTCGCGAACCTGCGCTACCGGGCAGGCGACGCCGAGGGCGCCGCGGCCGACCTGGAGGAGCTGGTGGCGGCGCTGTCGCACGTCCTGCTGCCGACCCACGACCGGATCACGAAGCTGCAACGCGACATCGCGTTCCTCAAGCGGCCCTCGTGAGGGCGGGAGAGAACACTCACACCGGCGGCCCGACTGGGGCTGGTATGCCCCTCACGATCGCGGGACGACACCCAGATTCGGGCTTGCAGGGCTGGTGAGGGTGGGGGACTCTTCTACGGTGAGTGAGGAAACGATCCAACTCGATCTCAACGAATCCGGGGTGGCCGTCGACCTGCCCTTGCCGCCGAACAACCGGGACGGTGTCCAGGGTGTTCCGTACCGGCCGGTCGAATTCCGAGACGATGATCTGCCCACTGCGCTGGAACGTGCTGCCGCCTGGCTTCGGCAGACCCAGGAGTGGCTGGGCGAGCCCGTGGACGTCATCGCAGTTCATCTCGACTACGACGACACCCACGGCAACCCGTACTACGACCTCAAGTTGCTGTGCAACGACGAGGACCTGGCGGGCGTGCCCAAGGTCATGCGAGAACACGAAGGGGCCGCTACCGGCCAGTAGCTTTTCCGGCTACCGTTCGGAAGCATGTCGGATCGCGTATACCCCCCGGTGATCGCCGCAGCCAAGCTCATGTTCAAGGTGCTCGACCTGCGGATCACCGTCGAAGGGGCGCACCACGTCCCGCGCACCGGTGGAGCGGTGCTGGCGTCGAACCACGTCAGCTACCTGGACTTCATCTTCGCGGGCTACGGGGCGCGCCCGTCGGGGCGCCTCACGCGGTTCATGGCGAAGCACGAGATCTTCGCCAACAAGATCGCAGGCCCGCTGATGCGCGGCATGCACCACATCCCCGTCGACCGGAGCGCGGGTCAGGCCTCCTACCAGCAGGCCCTGTCCGCGCTCCGCGCCGGTGAGGTGGTCGGGATCTTCCCCGAGGCCACCATCAGCCGCTCGTTCACGGTCAAGGACATCAAGTCCGGCGCGAACCGCCTGGCGCACGAGGCCGGCGTCCCGCTCGTGCCCGTGGCGCTGTGGGGCACCCAGCGCCTGTGGACCAAGGGCCGCCCCAAGGACCTGACCCAGCGGCACGTGCCGATCACGATCCTCATCGGCGAGCCGTTCGAGGCCGCCCCCGGCGACTCCGG
Source organism: Lentzea sp. NPDC060358 (assembly GCF_042725365.1). Taxonomy (NCBI): domain Bacteria; kingdom Bacillati; phylum Actinomycetota; class Actinomycetes; order Pseudonocardiales; family Pseudonocardiaceae; genus Lentzea; species Lentzea sp. NPDC060358. Next base: position 6,975 of record NZ_JBHXCW010000103.1, read on the forward strand.
TGACTCCCTGTTGCGCAAGCGGCTGCAGGACCTGCTCGACACCGCGCAGGCCCGCTACCCGACCGAGCCGGGCGCGTGGTGGGCTCCCGCGCACCTCGGCGGCAGCGCGCCGACCCCGGCCGAGGCCGCCGAACTGGACGCAACCGGCCGCTGAGCAGCGGCCGGCCGGTGCACGGCCCCGATCAGCCCGCTCAGGCTTCGGCGTCCGCCGGTTCCGGCGCGGCGGCCGCAGGCTCCGGCGCCGGTGCCGCCGCACGCGCGGGCTCGTCCGCGCCGGAGCGCAGCCGCTGCGAGATCACCTGCGAGATGCCGTCACCGCGCATCGAGACGCCGTAGAGCGCGTCCGCGATCTCCATGGTCGGCTTCTGGTGCGTGATGATCAGCAGCTGCGAACGGTCCCGCAGCTGCTGGAACAGGCCGATCAGCCGGTGCAGGTTCGTGTCGTCCAGCGCCGCCTCGACCTCGTCCATCACGTAGAACGGCGAGGGGCGGGCGCGGAAGATCGCGACCAGCATCGCCACGGCGGCCAGCGACTTCTCGCCACCGGAGAGCAGCGACAGGCGCTTGACCTTCTTGCCGGGCGGGCGGGCCTCCAGCTCGATGCCGGTGGTCAGCATGTCGTCGGGCTCGGTCAGCACCAGCCGGCCGTCGCCACCGGGGAACAGGACCTTGAAGACGATCTCGAACTCGCGCGCCACGTCCTCGTAGGCCAGCGTGAAGACCTCGAGGATCTTGTCGTCGACCTCCTTCACGACGGTCAGCAGGTCGCGGCGGGTGTCCTTGATGTCCTCGAGCTGCGTCGAGAGGAACTTGTAGCGCTCCTCGAGCGCCGCGAACTCCTCCAGCGCGAGCGGGTTCACCTTGCCCAGCAGCGAGAGGTCGCGTTCGGCGCGCTTGGCGCGGCGCGCCTGGGTGTCGCGGTCGTACGGCATCGGCTGCGGCTCGGTGACCTGCTCGCCGCGTTCCTTGGCGGCCTCGTACTCGGCCAGCTCCGCCGCCGACGCGGGCACCGGCTGGTCGGGGCCGTACTCGTTCACGAGGTCGTCGAGACCGATGCCGAAGTCCTCGGAGATCTTGGTCTCGAGCTGCTCGATGCGCATCCGCTGCTCGGCCCGCAGCACCTCGTCGCGGTGCACGGCGTCGACGAGCTTCTCCAGCTCGCCGGACATCTCGCGGACCAGGTTGCGCACCTGCGTCAGCAGCAGCTCGTGCTGCGCACGGCGTTCCTGGGCCTGGTCGCGTTCGCGGGCGGCACGGGACAGCGAGATCTCGATGCGTTCCAACGCCTGTTCGCCGCCACGCACCACGGCCTTCGCGACCACGGCACCGCGCGCACGGTGCGCCGTGGCGCGTGCGTGGCGTTCGCGCGCCTCGCGTTCGGCACGGGCGGCACGCCTCAACGCGTCCGCCTTGCCCTGCACCGCACGCGCGCGCTCCTCGGCGGTGCGCTGCACGAGCCGTGCGTCCATCTCGCCCTGACGCGCCTGAGCCAGTTCCGCGGCCAGCTCGTCGCGCTGCTCGGTGTCGGGCTCGTCGTCGAGGGTCTGCTCCTCCTCGGCCATCAGCAGCCGTTCCTCGAGCTCGCCCAGCTTCATCAGGGCGTCCTCGCGGGACTGCTCGACCTTGGCGCGCTGCTCGGTGATGCGGGCGACCTCGGCCTCGGCGGAGCGCACCGCGGCGGCCATCCGGTTCAGCCGCTCACCGGAGCGGGCCTGGCGGACCTTGGCCTCCTGCACGGCCTCCTTGACCGCGTCGAGCACCTTGCGGCGGGCCTGCTGCTCGGCGCGGGCGCCCTCCAGCGCCGCCGTGGCGTGCTCCAGCGCGCGTTCCGCGGTCGCCAGCTGCTCCTGGGCCTCGTCGACCGCGGCCTGGACCTCGATCACGCTCTGGCCCTGCGCCCCCGAACCGCCGATCGCCCAGTCCGCACCGAAGACGTCGCCCTCGCGCGTCACCGCGCGGACCTCCAGCCGGGCAGCGGTGTCCAGGTCCTCCACCACGGCGAGGCGGTCGAGCGCGCGAGCGAGGGCCGGACGCAACGCCTCGGGCGCGTGCACGACGTCGATCGCCCACCGCGCGCCGTGCGGGAGGTGACCCCACCGACTGGTGTCCACAGTGGACCCGTACGAGCCGATCAGCACGCCCGCGCGTCCGGCGTCCTTCTCCTTCAACAACTTCAGGGCGGCCAGCGCGCCGTCGCCCGACGACACCGCGACGGCGTCGGCGATCGGGCCGAGCGCGGCGGCCAGCGCCACCTCGAAACCCGGCTCGACGGTGAGCAGCGCCGCGACGGACCCCAGCAGCCCCGGCACGTCCGACGCGAGCAGCGCGCCCGCACCGTCCTTGCGGGTCAATCCCAGCGACAGCGCGTCGACGCGCGCACGCCACGACGCGATGTCGCGCTCCGCGGTGCGTTCGGCCTTCACCAGCTCCTCGACGCGCTGCCGGGCCGCGTCGGTGGACTGCACGGCCTGGCGGTGGCGTTCGTCGAGGTCGTGGTCGTCCTCGTCCTCGGTGCCGGTGATCTCGCGCGCCTCGGCCAGTTCCATCGAGGCGAACTCGACGCGCTCGGAGGCCTCGGCGAGCGTGCCGGAGAGGCGTTCGATCTCCTCGGCGGTGGCGTTCGTCTTGCTGCGCAACGCTTCCACCTGACCGGACAGGCGGGCGAGGCCCTCCCGGCGGTCGGCGATCGCGCGGACGGCGGCGATGTGCGCCTTCTCCGCCTGCGACACCATGCGCTCCAGCTCCGACCGCGTCTCCACGGCCTCGGCGAGCGCGATGCGCGCCTCGGTCACGCCCTCCTGGAGCTCGAGCTCCATCTCGGCGGTCTCCTCGGCCTCGCGGTCGAGGTCGTCGGGGTCGCGGCCCCGGCTGGGCGCGTCCACGACGTCGGAGAGGTGCCGGGCGCGTTCGGCGGCGAGCCGGACCGTGCCGCGCAGCCGTTCCTCCAGAGCGGACAACCGGTACCAGGTGTCCTGCGCGGCCTGCAGCTTCGGCGAGTCGGCCGCGACCCGCTCCTCCAGTTCGTTCTGCTGGTACTGCGCGGCCTGCAACGACTTCTCGACCTCGGCGCGGCGCACGCGGGCCTTCGCCTCGTCGTGCTCCTCCTGCGCGATGGCCGCGCGCTGCGTCACGAGGTCGTCGGCGAGCAGGCGGAGCTTCGAGTCCCGCAGCTCGGACTGCACGACCTGGGCGCGCCGGGCGATCTCGGCCTGCTTGCCCAGGGGCTTGAGCTGGCGGCGCAGCTCGGTGGTGAGGTCGGTGAGGCGGGTCAGGTTCGCCTGCATCGCCTCGAGCTTGCGCAGCGCCTTCTCCTTGCGCTTGCGGTGCTTCAGGACGCCGGCGGCCTCCTCGATGAAGGCGCGGCGTTCCTCCGGCTTGGACTCGAGGATCGCGGCGAGCTGGCCCTGACCGACGATCACGTGCATCTCGCGGCCGATGCCGGAGTCGGACAGCAGCTCCTGGATGTCCATCAGGCGGCACGAGTTGCCGTTGATCTCGTACTCGGTGGCGCCCTCGCGGAACATGCGGCGGGTGATCGACACCTCGGTGTACTCGATCGGCAGCATGCCGTCGGCGTTGTCGATCGTCAGCGTCACCTCGGCGCGGCCGAGCGGCGCGCGGCCGGACGTGCCGGCGAAGATGACGTCCTCCATCTTGCCGCCGCGCAGGTCCTTGGCACCCTGCGTGCCCATCACCCAGCGCAGCGCGTCGAGCACGTTGGACTTGCCGGACCCGTTGGGGCCGACCACGCAGGTGATGCCGGGCTCGAAGCGCAGCGTGGTAGCCGAGGCGAAGGACTTGAAGCCCTTCAGCGTCAGGCTCTTGAGATGCACGCCGGGCAGAGTACCCAAACGCTTGCGGCGGGTGCGGGAGGCACCGGTTGACCTGCGTTTCTAGGGACGCAGAGTGACGAGGAGCCCGTTCTCGTCCGACACCTCCAGCCGGTCTATCTGGTCCACCCGGAACGACGTCGAGCCGGGAATCCGCTCGTCAGGGGCGTGCGAGGACCCCCACCAGCCGCCGACCTCCCGCTGCCCCCGCCGGTCGAACACGATGACCTTGCAGCGCGCGCCGGGCTTCACGTCGCCGAGCTTGAACCACATCTCCGTGCCCCACGACTTCGAGACCATCGAGACCTCTCCGTCCACCCCGGTGCCGGGGTCGTGCGCCGCCCACACCGGCGCGGGCGGGGCCTGCAGGAACAGGATGCCGCCGGCCAGCGCGAACGCCACCAGGACCGCGGCGCACACCAGGGCCACGCGCCGCTGGTGGCGGGGCTTCGGTGGCGGGCAGGCGGGGATCTCGTCGAGGTTCTCGACGTCCTCGAGCGAGAGGCGGCCGAGCAGCCCCGGCAGCGGGGCCAGCCGCAGCATCTCCGCCTGGCAGCAGTCGCAGGTGCCGAGGTGGCGTTCGAACGCGGCCCGCTCCCTGGGGTCGAGCGAGCCGCAGAGGTAGGCGCCGACGTCGACGACGTACTGGCAACTCACGCCCCGGTCACCCCTCTCTCCTCCAGTGCGTCGCGCAGCGCCCGCAGCGCGTAGAAGCAGCGCGACTTGACCGTGCCCGGCGGGATGCCGAGCGTCTTGGCGGCCTCCGCGACGGTGCGGCGGCGGTAGTACAGCTCGATGACGACCGTCCGGTGCTCGGGCGTGAGCGCCCGCAGCGCCGACGCGATCTGCCACGTCTGCAGCACGTGCTCGACCTGGTCGCTGACCGGCGGCAGGTCCACCGGTTCGAGCGGCACCTCGGTCGCGCGTGCGTTGCGGCGGCGGTACCCGGAGATCACCAGGTTCTTCGCGACCGTGTAGAGCCACGGGGCCGCGTCGTCCGGTTTCAGCTCGTCGTGGTGCCGCCACGCGCGGAGCAGGGTCTCCTGCACCACGTCCTCCGCCAGCTGGTAATCGCCGTCGACCAGCCGCAGCACGTAGTGCAGCAGCGGGCCCCTCCAGCGGTCGTACAGCTGGATGAGGACGTCTTCCGAGGAGTCCACGATCCCCACTACGCCGTCGGCCGCGGAAAGGTTCAGCGCTCGGCGAAGCCGGTCAGGCCGCCCCGCGCGGCCGACCACTGCTCACCGACAGATTCGACGTGTCCGGGGGTGTCACCCGAACGGAGAGCCTTCAGCAGTTGTTCACACTTCTCCCGCGAACCCTCGGCAACGACCTCGACCCGCCCGTCAGGCCGGTTCGAAGCGCTTCCGACCAGGCCCAGCTCCAATGCCCTGGCTCGCGTCCACCAGCGGAAACCCACACCCTGCACCCGTCCGCGCACCCAGGCGTTCAGTCGTACGTCCACCTCCGAATGGTCCCCCAGCAACCCAGGGTGACGGATGACGCACTCTGGGGTTGTCACCCATTAGTGGTACGGTCCCGACCCGTGAGTGCCCGCAGCCTCTTACTCGGCCTGCTGATCGGTGCAACCGGCGTCGGCGGTCTCGCCTTCAGCGGCAACTCCCCTCTCGGCATCGGTTTCACGAACGCCGCGCAGCAGGAGAGCTCCGAAGCAGCGAACCAGTTCGGCACGGGCAACGCGGCCGCGCCGAACACCGGACCGGCCACGTCGGGCACCGGTGCCGGTCCCGGCACTCCCACCTCCTCCTCGTCGTCCTCCTCCGCTCCCACCACCACGACGACGACGGAGACGTCCTCTTCCTCGTCCGCGGCTCCCACCACGACGACGGCGCCTCCCGAACCGCCGAAGACGACGACCGCCCCGCCGCCGCCCCCGGCAGGGCAGACGAACGAGCAGGCCGTGCTCGCGCTCGTGAACCAGGCCCGCGCCGCGAAGGGCTGCGGTGCCCTCGTGATCGACGACCGCATCACGACCGCCGCCCAGGCCCACAGCACGGACATGGCCTCCAAGAAGTACTTCTCGCACACGTCGCAGGACGGCAGGACCTTCGACGTGCGGATGAAGGAAGCCGGCTACCCGCGGCCCGGCGGGGAGAACATCGCGCAGGGCTACCGCACGCCCGCGCAGGTCATGGACGGGTGGATGAAGAGCCAGGGCCACCGCGAGAACATCGAGAACTGCAGCTTCACCACCATGGGCGTGGGACTCGACACCCGTGGCAACTACTGGACCCAGAACTTCGGTCGCTGACGCTTCGAGCAGGGGAAACTTCGTGTACGAGAGCCCGGAACCGGACTCGCGCTCGCGCTTCTTTCGCGGTGCACCCCAGGTCGTCCTCGCCGTGTCGGGCGTGGTGCTGGCCACCGTCTTCGCCGCCGTCGCCTCGTTCGCCGCGGGTTCGGACTCCGCGAACGAGACACCGGCGACGCAGCCTCCGCGCAAGGAGGCCGTGAAGGACGCGCTGAGCATCGTGCCAACGTCCGCGCCGACGTCGACCACGGAGGTGACCTCGTCGACGACCACCGCGGAGACGACGACGTCGACCACCACGACGACGAAGAAGCAGACGCGCGTCACGACCATCACGCGTCCCGACGGCACGACGACGACGGTCACGACCGACGACCCGCCGCCGGCCAACACGTCGACGTCCACCACCACGACCAACCCCGTGACGACCACGACCACGTCGTCGACGACCACCACGCCGCCGGAGACCACCACAACGACCACGGCGTCCTAGGGTTACGCCAGTCACCACGTCGTGACACAGAGCTACACGAACGTGTGGCTCGACTGTGGTAGTGGTGCGTTTCCGCCGATAACTCGAACGCAAGTCCATCCGACCGGGTTTCCCACGAGGAGATGGGTGTGTTCGAGGAAGATCATCCGCAGTCACCAGTCGACGAGCAGTCGCCGAAGAAGAGGCGCGCGGGCACGGCGGTGATGCTGGCGGTGGGCGGCGTGCTGGTGGCGACCCTGTTCGCCACGGTGGCCTCCGTGCTGGCGAACTCCGGCAAGGAGGCCGCGCCGGAGCGCACGGCCGCCGACGTCGTCGAGACGATCACCAGCGTGGCGCCGGACGGCAGCACCAGCACGGTCGTGGTGACCGTGTCGTCGAGTGCGCAGAAGTCCGCCGCGACACCGGACCGCAGGCAGGCCGCGCGCCAGCAGGACCAGCCGAAACCGGCTCCCGAGCAGCCGCAGGTGACGACGAACCCCGCGCAGCCGACCGAGTCGCAGACGCAGAGCAACCCGCCCACCTCGGTGACGGAACCGCCTGTCACGACCTCGTCGTCGTCCTCGGTGACGACCGAGCCGCCGGCGTCCACGTCGTCGTCCTCGGTGTCCCCCGAGCCGAAGCCGTAGCGCTAGAGCTCGAACCGGTAGCCCATGCCGGGCTCCGTCAGCAGGTGCCGGGGCCGCGCGGGCTCCGGTTCCAGCTTGCGCCGCAGCTGCGCCAGGTACACCCGCAGGTAGTGGGTCTCCTTCTCGTAGGCGGGACCCCACACCTCGCGCAGCAGCTGCTTCTGGGCGACGAGCTTGCCCGCGTTGCGCGCCAGCACCTCGAGCAGCCCCCACTCGGTGGGCGTGAGGTGCACCTCGGCCCCGTCCTTCAGCACGCGTTTGGCCGCGAGGTCGACGGTGAACGACGCCGTGCGCACGGTCGGCTCGTCCTCGGGCCCCGTGACGGCCGAGCGGCGGACGGCGGCCCGCAGGCGCGCGAGGAGCTCGTCCATGCCGAACGGCTTGGTCACGTAGTCGTCCGCGCCGGCGTCCAGCGCGTCGACCTTGTCGGACGAGTCGGTGCGGGCGGACAGCACGATGATCGGCAGGGTCGTCCAGCCGCGCAGACCCGCGATGACGTCCGTGCCGTCCATGTCCGGCAGGCCCAGGTCGAGCACGACGACGTCCGGTTTGCCGTCCGCGGCGAGCTTCAGGGCCGTGACGCCGTCGTGGGCCGTGAGCACCTCGTAGCCGCGTGCGGCGAGGTTGATCCGCAGCGCGCGCACGATCTGCGGCTCGTCGTCGACCACCAGTACCTTCGTCACGGAACCCTCTCATCGACCGGGAGCGACACCACCACCGTGAGGCCGCCACCGGGCGTGTCCTCCATGGTGATCGTGCCTCCCATCGCCTCGGTGAACCCCCTCGCCACGCTCAGACCGAGACCAACGCCACCCGGCGTCCGGTCGCCGAGCCGCTGGAACGGCGCGAAGACCTCGGCCCGGGTGCCCTTGGGCAGCCCGCGGCCGTGGTCCACGACGCGCAGCTCGACGTCGTCGCCGTGGGTGCTCGCCCGCAGCGCGACCGCGCCCGCGTACCGCAGCGCGTTGCCGACCACGTTGGCGATCACCCGTTCCAGCAGGCCGACGTCGGCGCGCACGGGCGGGAGCGACTCGGGGACGTCGACCTCGATGTCGCCGCTCAGACCGCTGAGCGCCCGCGCCACGGCCTCGTAGAAGCCGACGGCGCGGAACTGCGGTTCGACGGCGCCCGTGGCGAGGCGGGACGAGTCGAGCAGGTTGTCGACCAGGCCGGTGAGGCGGTCCGCGGACTCCTCGACGGCTTCGAGCAGTTCGGCGGTGTCCTCGTCGGACAGTCGCAGCTCCGGGTCCCGCAGCGAGCCCACCGAGGCCTTGATCGACGTGAGCGGCGTGCGGAGGTCGTGGCCGACGGCGCTGAGCAGGGCCGTGCGCAGTTCCGTGCGCGACGCCTGCTTCTGCGCCTCGAGCGCCTGGTCGGCCATGCGCTGCTGCCGCAACGCGAGCAGCGCCTGCCCCGCCGCCGCTTCCAGCACGCGGCGGTCGTAGGCGGGCAACGAGCGTCCGCGCAGCGCGAGGTGCACGTCCGGGGTCACCGCGATGTCCACGTCGGCCTCGTCCGGCTCGTCGCACGGGCTCGCGCCGGCGTGCGCGACGCGTTCCCACTCGCCGTCGACCCGTTCCAGCAGCGCGACGGACGTGAGTCCGAAGTTCTCCTTCACCTTCTCCAGCAGCCGTGCGAGCGGATAGGGGTTCGTCAGCACTGTGCGCGCGTACGACGCGAGGAGCGTTGCCTCGGTGCGTGCGCGCGCTGCCTGCGTGGCACGACGGGCGGCGTAATCGACCACCAACGCCGTGGAGACGCCCACGACGATCATCGCGAAGAACGTGAGCACGTTCTGCTGCGCGTCGATGGTGAACGTGTAGAAGGGCTCGGTGAAGAAGAAGTTCAGCAGCAGCGCGCTGACCAGCGCCGTCACGATCGCCGGGCCGAGCCCGCCGACGATGGCGACGACGAGCGTGACCAGCAGGTACGCGATGACGTTGGTCGAGAAGTTCAGGCCGCCGCGCAACGACGCACCGGCTGCCGTGACCAGCGCCGGTCCGGCGACCGCGAGGACCCAGCCCCAGGCGAGCCTGCTCGGCGCGAGCGGACTGCTCGCGAACCGTGCACGCCAACCGCTGGTCGTCGACTCGTGCGTGACCATGTGGACGTCGATGGCGCCCGACTCCCGTACGACCGTGGAGCCGATACCGGCCGAGAACACGCGTTCGAGCCGTGAGCGACGCGATGTGCCGACTACGAGCTGTGTGGCGTTCACCCCGCGTGCGAACTCGAGCAACGCCGTCGGCACGTTGTCGCCCACGACCGTGTGGAAGGTGGCGCCAACATCTTCGGTGAGCGTGCGGTACTTCTGCAGTGCGTGCGGGTCGGCACCGGCGAGCCCATCGCCCCGAAGGACGTGCACGACCAGAAGGTCGCCGCCCGCGCGCGTGGCGATGCGACGCGCACGACGGACGAGCGTCTCGCTTTCCTTGCCGCCGGTGATGGCGACGACGACTCGTTCGCGCGTCTCCCACGTGTCCGTGATCCGCTGCTCTGCCCGATAGCGCATCAGGGCGATGTCGACCTGGTCCGCGACCCACAGCAGTGCGATCTCGCGCAACGCCGTCAGGTTGCCGACGCGGAAGTAGTTCGCCAGCGCGGCATCGACCTTGTTCGCGGCGTAGACGTCGCCGTGGGCGAGTCTGCGGCGCAGCGCCTCCGGCGTGAGGTCGACCAGCTGGGTCTGGCCGGCGCTGCGCACGACCTCGTCCGGCACGGTTTCCTGCTGCGCGACACCGGTGATGCGCTGCACGACGTCGTTGAGCGACTCCAGGTGCTGGATGTTCACCGTGGACAGGACGTCGATGCCCGCGTCGAGCAGTTCTTCGACGTCCTGCCAGCGCTTCGCATTGCGCGATCCGGGTGCGTTCGTGTGAGCCAGTTCGTCAACGACGACAACTTCCGGCGCGCGTCTCAGCACGGCGTCGACATCCATCTCCGCGAGTTCCACACCGCGATGCATGGAGTGCCTGTGCGGGACCATTTCCAGGCCTTCGACCAGTTCGGCGGTCTTCGCGCGGCCGTGGGTCTCCACAAATCCCATGACCACATCTGTGCCACGTTCCGCCCGGCGCCGCGCCTCGCTGAGCATGGCGAACGTTTTCCCGACACCGGGAGCGGCCCCGAGGTAGATGCGGAGCTCGCCACGCCTGGGTTTCGCACTCACCGGCCCAGTCTGCTCCAGCCCGCACGTGGACCGTTCGGCGGTACGCGCTGCGCCACTCAGTCAGACGAGTGTGCCTTCCCACAGTTCTGACCGGTGTTCTGTCTCATTGGGCCGCAGTTGCACCCCGCGCCCGTTCGAGTGAGCCGGACCGTGCTTTTTACGCCGTTTACCAGCGCATTCAAGTGTGGTGGACGCGCACTGTGACTCGCCGCGTCACCACAACGGCCGTACGGGTTATCGGCAATTGGCGGATAGCGCGCAGAGCGTGAATGAGGGAAAGTTCCAGGGTTCGTGTCCGAATTCGGACAATCACATGCGCGCGGAGAAACGATGCCCACCACCGTCACCAACCACGAGGCACTTCAACTCGTGGTGGCCGTGCACCGGCTGGTGCGTAGTCTTCGACAGGCCGCTCCGGCCCGTCGTCTGCAACCCACCCAGTTGTTGGTGCTGTCCGAACTGAGCGCCCACGGCCCGATGCGGATCGGCGAGATCGCGGTGCGCGCGCTGTGTTCGCAGCCGACCGCGACAACCGTCGTGACCAGCCTGGAGTCCACCGGGCTGGTCCGCCGCGAGCCGGACGCCGCCGACGGCAGAGCGACCATCGTCGTTCTCACCGAAGTCGGTCGCGAGACCATCGCGTCACTCGCCCACGGCGAAGCCGAGCTATTGAGCGAAAGAATGTCGGAGCTTTCCCCAGAAGACAGAGAACACCTGCGCTCGGCCATGCCGGTATTGCGCCACCTGGCCGAACCGCAGGAGAACAAGTAGGAGCGGGACCCCCCGACGGGTCCCGCTCCAGGATTTACTTGCTGGGTGACACAGAAGTGGGTGGCACCGAGCTCGGAGTTGCGCTTCCGGAACTCGGCGTTGCAGAACTCGGCGGTACCGAACTGGGCAACGCCGATGACGGAGCGGAAACGCTCGGTGCCACCGTGTAACAACTGCCGTTTTCGTAGTCGATCTTGGGCCGCGGATAGCGGTTGGCCGGAATCACCGGTTCGGGATCGTCACTGCGACACCCGTTGTACTGCCGCGGCGCGTTGATCGGCTGACCGTCCTGGTCGTAGAGCAGCACGTTCGTGAGCAGCTTGCCGTTCTCGTCGTAGGCGTAGATGTTCTCGTACGTCTCCACGATCGGAGCGGGGTACGACGACCGCGACGCGTTGTAGCCGAGCTGCCCCGCCGTCACGTCGATCACCGAGAACAACAACCCGACCGCCAGCGCCGAAGCCGGCAGGCTGAACCACAGCCACCGCCGGTCGCTCTTGGCACGCGGCCCGGCGAAGACCGACAGCACGGCGACCGCACCGATCACCAGGAACCCGAGGATGTCGCGCCCGGCGAGCAGCACGGCACCGAGCCCGAGCAGCACGGCCCGCGCCAGCCACCACGCGGGCTGCAACGACTTGAGGTAGGCGATCGCCCGGTCCGCGGGCGTGCCCGCCTCCGGCGTCAGCCACTTCTGCAGCCGGACGGTCTCCGGCAGTTCCATGATCTCCCGCTGCGCAGGCCCACGATCGTTCACGAGCGCGAGGCTCAACACCAGGATGACCGCGGGCAGCAGCAGGACAGCCGGCTCCCGGAGCGCCGCGACGCCCGCGAGCAACGTGATCCCGGTGGCCGCCGCCAATCCCCAGGCAGCGACACGAGGCCGGGTGAGCACCTGCTTCTTGGCGGTCACCGGCAACCGCTCGCTCCGCGGCGGGTACCCGGCGGCCTGCCGCAACTCCCGCGCGTACTGCTCGGGCGACCCGAGCCGCTGCTCGACCGTCTCGCCGTCCCCGAGCTCGGTGGACAACTCGGCAACGTGGGCCTCGACGTCCTCCATGATCTCGGAGACCTCGTGGGGCGGCAGATCGTCCAGGGCCGCACGCATCCCAGCCAGGTAGTGCTCGACGCCGAGCGCTTGCGTGTTCATGCCGCGACCTCCTCGAGCAGGCCGTCCAACGTGCTGGCGAACGACCTCCACGTCTCCCTCGACTCAGCCAGGCGCGCCCGCCCGGTCTCGTTGATGCTGTAGTACTTCCGGTGCGGCCCCTCTTCACTGGGCACCACGTACGACGTCAACATCCCCGCGTTGTAGAGCCGCCGCAGCGTCCCGTACACCGACGCGTCCCCCACGTCGTTCAATCCCCCGGCGCGCAGTCTGCGCACCACGTCGTACCCGTACCCGTCGTCCTTGCGCAGAACCGCAAGGACGGCCAGGTCCAGCACCCCTTTGAGCAGCTGACTGGTGTCCATGGCCCCTCCGACCCGCTGTTGCGCTGTGAACAGTACTACGCATCGCGCAGTACTGTCCAACGCGTTGCTGCCTTCGAGTAAGACGTGCCTGGTGCACGGTGCGTTGTGTTGGCCCTACGGCCTGTTCGGACGGCTGATCGCGTTCCTGGGGCCCGACCAGTCGGGCAAGCCGCGGCCCACGTCCTGTCGCTGCCGAAGGACAAAGCGATCGAAGACCCGCCGGAAGGCACCACGAGGAGCAAGGCGGTCGACACCTGGTGCACGGCCAGGAAGATCAAGGCGGGCAAGACGATCATGGCGAGCCGGCTGGACGACCAGGATCGGATCGAGCTGGAACCAGCGGCGATCGACTACCTCAAGAGCCTGCACGCCCAGCTGACGGAGATCCTCAAGCCCTGGGCCGGGGCTGGCACCGCGGGCACGAGAACGACGACCGGTTCATGAACGGCTCGCGGATCATCGAAGCCCCGCACCGCTTGCAGGGCCGGTTCTCCTGCCCATAAGCGTTCAACGACCGGTCGAAGTACCCGGACTGCCCGTTGATGTTGACGTACAGCGCGTCGAACGACGTGCCGCCCTGCCCGAGGGCCTCACGCATCACGTCGGCGGCGTGGTCCAGCACCTCGGCGGCCTTCGGGCGTGACAGCTTGTCGGTGAGGCGGGTTCCGTGCAGGCGTGCGCGCCACAGGGCCTCGTCGGCGTAGATGTTGCCGATGCCGGACACGAGGGTCTGGTCCAGGAGGGCGCGCTTGATCTCCGTGTGGCGCAGGCGCAAGGCGCGCACGGCGGCATCGCGGGAGAAGAGGGGGTCCATCGGGTCGCGGGCGATGTGGGCGACCGAGTCGGGGACCAGGGTGCCGTCTACCTCGACGAGTTCGGCCAGCGCCAGGCCGCCGAAGGTGCGTTGGTCCACGAAACGCAGCTCTGGGCCGCCGTCGTCGAAGCGGAAGCGGACGCGCAGGTGCTTCTCGTCGGGGGCCGACGAGGGTTGCACGAGCATTTGGCCGCTCATGCCCAGGTGCGCGAGCATGGCGGCCTTGTCGGCCAGTTCGACCCAGAGGTACTTGCCGCGGCGCTTGGCCGCGGCCATGGGCTGGCCGGCCAAGCGCGCGCAGAAGTCCAACGCGCCCAGGTCGTGACGGCGGATGGCTCTGGGGTGCAACACCTCCACCGAGGAGATGACCCGGCCTGCGACGTGGGCTTCGAGGCCGAGGCGTACTACCTCGACCTCTGGGAGTTCGGGCACGTCAGGCTTCGGACTTGCCCTCGTCGACGGGCTGCGCCTCGATCACGGCGGCCTGCGGCTTGGTGGGCTTCAGCACCCACACGCCGGCACGGCTCGTGTCCCTGACCAGCACAAGTCCCTGGATGCCTCCGCTGCGGGAGGTGTTCACCGGGCCGCGAGCGGTGCGCGTGCGGCGGATGGCGCGGTTCCTGGTCGCATACATTGCGTGTCTCAGTCTTCCTCGGATGGGAGGGTCCCTGGCGTCACCGAGGCGCCGTTCTGTCCGTTCGTGGCCTTGGCCGCCTGCTCCTGCTCGGCCTTGACCCGTTCGTGCAGAACATGATAAGCCGCTTCGGCGGCTTTCTGCTCGGCTTCCTTCTTGGTGCGCCCATCACCCTTGCCGTAGGGCTGGCCACCGACGAGCACCGTGGCGGTGAACTCCTTGCGGTGGTCCGGCCCCTGGTCGTCCACGCGGTACTCCGGGACGCCGAGACTGGCTTGAGCGGTGAGCTCCTGCAGGCTTGTCTTCCAGTCCAGTCCAGCACCCAGAAGCGGAGCTTTGGCCAAGAGTGGATCGAACAGCCGGTGAACGAACGTCCGTGCGGTATCGATACCGAACTGCAGGTACACCGCACCGATGACGGCCTCGAGACCGTCGGCGAGGATGCTCGCCTTGTCCCTGCCGCCGGTCAGCTCTTCTCCCCGGCCGAGCAGCAGGTGTGCGCCCAGCCCGCCCGGCCCCAGGTCACGCGCGACTCCGGCCAGTGCGTGCATGTTGACCACGCTGGCGCGGAGCTTCGCGAGCTGACCCTCGGGCAGGTCGGGGTGGGTGCGGTAGAGGTGGTCGGTGACGACCAGCCCCAGCACGACGTCTCCCAGGAACTCGAGACGCTCGTTCGGCGGAAGTCCGCCGTTCTCGTACGCGTACGACCGGTGGGTGAGCGCAAGGCCGAGCAGCTCGGCGTCCAGTTCGACGCCGAGCGCTTCGGTCAGGGTCGCGCGGTCACCTTGCGGAGCGCGCGGCGGCTTTCCCCCCACTGCGTAACCGAGGAGATCAGGCCGGCTGAGCGACCTGGCGGCCAGCGTACTGACCACAGGCCGGGCAGGCGACGTGCTGCGGCTTCGGCTGGCGGCAAGCCTTGTTGGAGCACGCCACCAGGTGCACGGCAGACGTCTTCCACTGGGAACGGCGCGCACGGGTGTTCGAGCGCGACATCTTCCGCTTCGGGACGGCCACGACTACTTCTCCTCGTTGTTGTCATCGCTGAACCGCTCTTGCAACGCGGCCCAACGAGGGTCGATCGTCTCATGCCCGTGGTCGGGCCCGAGCTCCGCCCACCTGCCACCACACTCGGAGCAAAGCCCCTTGCAATCCGGCTCGCAGAGCGGCGCCTGCGGCAGTGCGAGGACGATGGCGTCCCGCACCACAGGCTCGAGGTCGATCAGATCGTTCTCGATCCGGCTGACCTCGTCTTCCTCAGTGGTCTCGTCCGTGGTGCTGTCCGGCCACGCGTAGAGCTCCGTGATCCGGACCTCGACCTCATCACCGATGGGCTCGAGGCACCGCGCGCACTCACCTTCGACCTTGGCGAACGCGGTCCCCGACACGAGAACGCCCTCCACGACCGATTCGATCAGGAGGTCGAGCTCGATCTCACCACCCTCTGGCACCGCGATGACTCCGAGGAGCCCCACACCGGCCGCGGGAACCGACCTGACGAAGGGTCGGCTCGACCCGGCGCGACGGCCGATGTCCCTGGTGTCGATGACCCAGGGACCGGATGCTGTGGGACGCGTGGACGCGTGACGATGCTCAGTCATGATCAGATTGGTTGCCGACGGGGACCTACCACGTCCAGCCGTTCCAGGGTACGGGACGACCGGCTCACGCGTGAAATCGGCAGGTGATCGCACCTGTCCGACGTAGTGCGAATCACACGATCAGGCGTCCCGGACCCCGTCTGGTTCGTGAGGAACCGTACTAGGCACCGTAGTCGAACGGTGCCGCGGCCCCCGCGACGGCCGGGCCGCGCAGGTGCGAGCGGCCCTTGCCGACCGACCGCAGCGTGTGCGCGAGGAGGTCCTCGAAGTCGGCCAGCTTGCTGTCGACGTACGCGTCGCACTCCGACCGCAGCCGGATGGCCTCGTTCTGCGCGGCGTCGAGGATGCGCGCCGACTCGGCGTGCGCCGCCCGGACGACCTCCTGCTCGTTCACGAGCCTGGCCTGCTCGGCACGGCCGTCCTCGGTGGCGCGCTCGTAGTTGGCGCGGCCCGCCTGGACCATCCGCTCGGCCTCGGCGTGCGAACGGCCGACGAGGTCGTCGTACTCCTGGCGACCGGCGGAGACGGTGCGTTCCGCCTGGTCCTCGGCCTCGGCGATCATCCGCTCGGCTCGGGCGCGGGCGTCGGACAGCATGGCCTCGGCCTCGGCCTGGGCCTCCGCGAGCATGCGGTCGGCGTCGGCGCGCGCCTTCGACACGCCGGACTCCGCCTCGTGCTGGGCCTTGCCGACCAGCTCTTCCTTGTGGTCCAGCACGTCCTGCGCGTCGTCGAGCTCCGCCGGGATGGCGTCGCGCACGTCGTCGAGCAGTTCGAGCACGTCACCGCGCGGGACCACGCAGCCCGAGGTCATCGGTACTCCGCGCGCTTCCTCGACGATCGTGACGAGCTCGTCGAGTGCCTCGAACACCCGGTACACGTCTCACTCCCTCACCCCTGTGGATCCCCACCCCCCAGTGTGCCCTGCCGCTCTCCCCCGAAGAGGGAGATCGGCAGGGCGTGTCAGGATTTCCCCCGTCCACCCGGGGAGAGTCATGAAGATCAGGAAAGCCGCCGCCGCCGACGTCGACGCGATCGTGGCCATGCTCGCCGACGACCCGCTCGGCGCCGCGCGCGAGAAGCCGGGCGACCCGGCCTACCTGCGCGCCTTCGAGGTCGTCGACGCCGACCCGCACCAGTACCTGGCCGTGGCGGAGGACGAGTCCGGCGAGGTCGTGGGCACGCTGCAGCTCACGTTCACCTCGGGCCTGTCCCGGCTGGGCATGACCAGGGCGACGGTCGAGGCCGTGCGGGTGCGCTCGGACCAGCGCGGCAACGGCCTGGGCGAGCGCCTGGTCACGTGGGCGGTCGGCGAGGCCCGCGACCGCGGCTGCGGCCTGGTGCAGCTGACGACCGACGCGTCGCGGACCGACGCGCACCGGTTCTACGAGCGGCTGGGGTTCACCGCGTCGCACGTGGGGATGAAGCTGCCGCTCTAACGGCCCTCGGCGAGTCGTTGCTGCAGCCGCTGCTCGATCGTGGCCGGCAGCAGCGACGACACGTCGCCGCCGTACGTCGCGACCTCCTTGACCAGAGACGACGCCAGGAACGAGTACTGCGGGCTGGCCTGCATGAACAGCGTGTCGACGCCGGTGAGCTGGTGGTTCATCTGCGCCATCTGCAGCTCGTAGTCGTAGTCGCTGACCGCGCGCAGGCCCTTCACGATGGCCTTGATGTTGTTCTCGCGGCAGTAGTCGACCAGCAGCCCGTGCCACGAGTCGACCCGCACGTTGTCCCACTGCGACGTGACCTCGCGCAGCATCTCCTGCCGCTCCTCGACGTCGAACAGCGTGCGCTTGCTCTTGTTGATGAGCACGGCGACGACGACCTCGTCGAACAGGTGCGCGGCTCTCCCGATGATGTCCAGGTGACCGTTCGTCACCGGGTCGTAGGAGCCGGGGTACACGGCACGTGTCATGAAGCGGACGTTAGCACCCGATCGGACGCCTCCAGGCGGGTCCGTGGTTCTCGTCACCCATCGGAACGCACCTGGCCCCAGTACACCGCGGTGTCCCCGTAACGCTTGGCGCGCAACGATTCCACTTCCTCCGGCCATGCTGGTTCGCCACTGCGCGAAGCACGTTCCACGATCAGGACGGCGTCCGCGGCGAGTCGCGGGGCGATCCCGCGGAGCACCTCGGCGAGCTCGTCGTCGCCCACCGCGTAGGGCGGGTCGGCGAACACGACGTCGAACTCCCCGCCCTCGCCGGCGACGTAGGCCGCGGCGGTCCGGTGGGCGATCGTGGTGTTGCCGAAGCCCAGCTCACGGGCGTTGGCCTGGAGGACCTCCGCCGCCCGCCGGTCCGACTCGACGAAAGTCGCGTGGCCCGCGCCCCTGCTCAGCGCCTCGAACCCGAGCGCGCCGGACCCCGCGTAGAGGTCGAGCACGCGGGCCCCGTCGAGGTCCACGATCGACTCGAGGGAGCTGAACAGGGCCTCCCTGACCCGCTCGGAGGTGGGCCTGGTGCCCTTGGGCGGCACCTTGAGCCTGCGGCCTCCCGCGGTCCCGGCAACGATTCGCGTCACGAGCACATCGTTCCAGGTGCCCGATCGCGAAGCCGAAGGCGAGCCGTCCTGGGCATGCGATGGCGAAGGCGAGCCGGCGATGGCGAAGCCGAGCAGTCCCGAGCACAGCGAGGTCGCGGTGGCGGCTCCCCCGTCTAGCGCTCCTCAGCACTTGCCGCGCCCGTGGGGTCAGGTCAAGTCGACGAAGAGCGTGT
>NZ_JBHXCW010000104.1:0-25357 GCF_042725365.1 Lentzea sp. NPDC060358
GACTTGACCTGACCCCTCGGGTGTGGCTGCCTCCCGCGCTGCTCGTGACGGGACCACCC
The DNA here is from genome assembly GCF_042725365.1 of Lentzea sp. NPDC060358. Classification (NCBI taxonomy): domain Bacteria; kingdom Bacillati; phylum Actinomycetota; class Actinomycetes; order Pseudonocardiales; family Pseudonocardiaceae; genus Lentzea; species Lentzea sp. NPDC060358. The sequence goes on from NZ_JBHXCW010000104.1 coordinate 60, forward strand.
CACCCCAGACGCACGAACCCACGCAACAACAAGCCGCCCAACGCAACAGGCGTGCCATCAACCCACCCACGGCGCTGGCCGGTCTTTGATCAGCTGGCGGGGTCCGGGGCGGAGCCCCGAGCAGTGAACAGGAACCCGAACGCATCAGTCCTCAGGCACCCAGCTGAGCAACCGCACCTTCGCGACAGTACGAACATGCCTGCGCATCGCCGCAGCAGCCTTCCGCCCGTCACCTGCAACGATCGCCTCGTAGATCGCGGTGTGCTGAGCCAAAGACCGGGACGGGCGCCCCGGCTGGCGCAGCGACTCGGTGCGGCTCTCCGTGATCTGGGTGGCGATCGTCTTCATGAAGTCCGCGAGCAGCGAACTGTGCGCGGCGGCGGTGACGGCGGCGTGGAACCGGCGGTCCCCCTCCACGCCGTTGGCGCCGTTCTCGATCTCCTCGCCCATGAAGACGAGCGCCTGCCGGATGTCCTCCAGCTCGGCTTCGGTGCGGCGTTCGGCCGCGAGCTCGGCGAGCTTGGTCTCGAGCGCCTCGCGCGCCTCCAGCACCTCGGGCAGGCGCTTGCGGCGTTCGACGAGCTGGTCGACCGGTTCGACGTCGAGGGTGTCGCGCACGAGGTAGGTGCCGCCGCCGTGGCGCGCCTCGACGAGGCCCTGCACCTCCAGCACGACGATCGCCTGCTTGACCGACGCGCGGCTCACCCCGAGGCTCGCCGCTAGGTCGCGTTCGGCGGGCAGCTTGTCGCCCGCGCTCAGGCCCGCCTCGGTCACGTACGCGCGCAGCCGTTCGAGCACCTGCTCGTACAGGCGTGACTTGACCATGGGCCGCAGTGCCTCGGACATCTGCCCAGGATATCCGGCCAAGTGGCTCAGCCACTAGGCCACCTCTTGACAGCGGGTGGAGGGTGGGCGGAAAGTGGCTGAGCCACTTGGCCACTGTCCCCTGTCACCGTCCCACTGCGAGTGCCCCAACGACGGGAGCCCTGCATGTCAGCCGAACTGATTTCGATACTCGTGCTGGTCGTGGTGTTCGTCATCGCCACGACGCGGTCGATCAACATGGGCGCGCTGGCGTTCGCCGCGGCCTTCGGGGTCGGCACGCTGGTCGCGGACATGAAGACCGACGACATCTTCAAGGGGTTCCCCGGCTCGCTGTTCGTCGTGCTGGTGGGTGTGACGTTCCTGTTCGCCATCGCGCGGGCCAACGGCACCGCGGACTGGCTGGTGCACGTGGCGATCCGGCTGGTCGGCGGGCGGATCGCGCTGATGCCGTGGGTGATGTTCGCGATCACCGGTGTGCTGACGGCGATCGGCGCGGTGAGCCCGGCGGCGGTGGCGATCGTCGCGCCGATCGCGATGGGGTTCGCGGCGAAGTACCGGATCAACCCGCTGCTCATGGGCGTGATGGTGGTGCACGGCGCGCAGGCCGGCGGGTTCTCCCCCATCAGCATCTACGGCACGATCGTCAACGGGATCGTGGCCAAGGAGGGGCTGCCGGGCGGCGAGGTCGTGCTGTTCCTGGCGAGCCTCGTGGTGAACCTGCTGATCGCCGCGGTGGTGTTCGTCGTGCTGGGCGGGATGAAGCTGGCACGGCACCCGCTGGGGACTGCGGCTCCGGCCGGAACCGACGACGAGGGCGTCACCGGCACCGGTGGTGGTGCCGGCACCGGTGGTGGTCGCGGCACCGACGTGGCGACCGAGGTCGAGGAGCGCGTCACGCTCACGGCCCCGCGCATCGCCACCCTCGTCGGACTGGTCGCGCTGGTCGTGGCGGCCCTGGTGTTCGACCTCGACGTCGGCCTCGCGGCGATCACGGTCGCGGTGCTGCTCAGCGTGGTGTGGCCGGAGACGTCCAAGCAGGCCATCACGCAGATCACCTGGCCGACCGTGCTGCTGATCTGCGGCATCCTGACCTACGTCGCCGTGCTGCAGACGATGGGCACGATCAAGTGGGCGGGCGACTCGGTCGCGGGCGTCGGCGCTCCCCTGCTCGCCGCGCTGCTGATCTGCTACATCGGCGCGATCGTGTCGGCGTTCGCCTCGTCGGTCGGCATCATGGGCGCCCTGATCCCGCTGGCCGTGCCGTTCCTGCTGCAGGGCGAGGTCAGCTCGGTCGGGTTGATCGCGGCTCTGGCGGTGTCGGCGACCGTGGTCGACGTGAGCCCGTTCTCCACCAACGGCGCCCTGGTGCTCGCGGGTGCGCAGGACGTCGACCGCGACAAGTTCTTCAAGCAGCTCATGGTCTACGGCGGGATCATGGTCGCGGCAGCGCCGCCGCTGGTGTGGCTCGCCCTCGTCGTCCCGGGAATCTGGTGAGTTCATGTTCGACCTGAAGTCCGACCACGTCGCCCTCCGCTTCGGCGACCGCACCCTCACCCACGCCGAGCTGGCGGCCTGCGCGAGCTCGCTGGCCGCCCGGCTCGCCGGGTCGCCGCGGGTGGCGATCTGGGCCACGCCGACCATCGAGACGTGCGTGGCGGTCGTCGCGGCACTGCTCGCCGGCGTGCCCGCCGTGCCGCTCAACCCCAAGGTCGGCGAACGCGAGCTCGCGCACATCGTGGCGGACAGCGCGCCCGCCCTCGTGCTCGCCGCGCCCGGTGTCGCGCTGCCCGCCGGCCTGGACTCCGTGCCGCGCCTGGACGTCGCGCTGGACGGCGCCGGCGCGGAGCTGCCGGCCGAGCCGGACCTCTCGGCCCCGGCGCTGGTCGTCTACACCTCCGGCACCACCGGCTCCCCCAAGGGCGTGGTGCTGCCGCGCCGGTCGATCGTGTCCACCTTGGACGCGGTGGCGCTGGCGTGGGAGTGGACCGCGGACGACGTGCTGGTGCACGCGCTGCCGTTGTTCCACGTGCACGGGCTGATCCTCGGGGTGCTGGGACCGCTGCGCCGCGGCGGGACCCTGCACCACCTCGGGAAGTTCTCGACCGGGGCCGTCACCGCGGCGCTGGCGGGCGGCGGCACGATGATGTTCGGCGTGCCGACGATGTACCACCGCGTCGCCGAGGAGGTCGGCTCGGACGCGGCGCTCGCGGACGCCCTGCGCGGGGCGCGGCTGCTCGTGTCGGGCTCGGCGGCGCTGCCCGTGCGCGACCACGAGCGGATCGAGGCCGCCACCGGCCAGCGCGTGGTCGAGCGGTACGGCATGACCGAGACGCTGATGAACACGAGCGTGCGCGCGTCGGGCGACCGCCGGCCGGGTGCGGTCGGCCTGCCCCTGCCGGGTGTCGAGGTGCGGCTGGTCGACGACCACGGCGCGACCCTGGACGAGACCGGCGCGATCGGCGAGATCCAGGTGCGCGGCGAGAACCTGTTCACCGAGTACCTGAACCGCCCCGACGCGACCGCCGAGGCGTTCGCGGACGGCTGGTTCCGCACCGGTGACGTGGGCACGCGCGACGCCGACGGCTACTACCGGATCGTCGGGCGCAAGGCCACCGACATCATCAAGAGCGGCGGCTACAAGATCGGCGCGGGCGAGATCGAGAACGCGCTGCTCGAGCACCCGGCGGTGAAGGAGGTGGCGGTCACCGGCGAACCGGACGACGACCTGGGCGAGCGGATCGTCGCCTGGGTGGTGCCCGCCGGCGACGCGCCCGCGGCCGAGGAGCTGTCCGACCACGTGGCCCGGCTGCTGACCCCGCACAAGCGGCCGCGGCGGGTGCGGTTCGTGGAGTCGTTGCCGCGCAACGACATGGGCAAGGTGATGAAGCGTGCCCTCGGGACGTGAGTCCGCGAGGGAGCTGATCGGCCGGGTCGCGGAGGGGTTCGCGGAGCTGCCGGACGACCCCGGCCCGCCCGGTGGCGACGGACCTCTCGGGTGGCCCGGCTACGGCGCCGCCCTCTCCGCCGCCACCGCCCGCACCGGCGAACGCGAGTCCGTCGTCTGCGGCGTCGCGGAGATCGGCGGCGTCCGGGCCGTGCTGGTCGCGTTCGAGTTCGGCTTCCTCGGCGGCTCGCTGGGCACCCGCACCGGCGCGCGCATCGAGCGGGCCTTCACCCACGCCCGTGACCTGCGCGTCCCGGTCGTGTCGCTGGTCGCGACCGGGGGCAGCCGCATGCAGGAGGGCACGCCCGCCCTGATGCAGCTCCCCCGCATCGCCCGTCAGCTCGCGCTGCACCGCGAGGCCGGGCTCGCGCACGTCGCCGTGCTGCGCGACCCGACGACCGGCGGCGGCTGGGCCACGCTCGGGGCCGGGGCCGACGTCGTGCTGGGGCTGCGCGGCGCGCAGGTCGGGTTCGCCGGGTCGCGGGTGCGGCCGCCGGGGTACTCGGTGTCGCAGCAGTTCGCGGCGGGCCTGGTCGACCAGCTGCTGCCGGCGCAGGAGCTGCGCGGCCGGCTGGAGCGGTGGCTGCGGCTGCTCACCGCACCGGCGCCGCACGCCGCGCCCGTGCCGCACGCGCTCGGTGCCACGACCGTGCCGGGCACCGGCTGGGACGCCGTGCACCGGGCCCGCGCCGCGCTCCGCCCGCACGCGCAGGACTACCTGGCGGCCTACTTCGACTGGCACGAGCCGGTCAGCGGCGACCGGGCCGGGGGCGTCGACCCCGGTGTGCTGTGCGGGTTCGGGCAGCGCGACGGGGTGGCGTTCGCCTACGCGGCGCAGTGCGGCACGGCCACGCGGCCCGCCGGGTTCCGGACGGCGGCGCGGCTCGTGCGGCTCGCGGACCGGCTCGGCGTCCCGGTGCTCACGCTCGTCGACACGCCGGGTGCGGCCAACGACCCGGCGGCCGAGCAGGCCGGAGCCGGGGCGGCGATCGCGGAGATGTTCACGGCGGTCGCGGCGGCGCGCGTGCCCGTCACGTCGCTGCTGATCGGTGAGGGCGGGTCCGGGGGCGCGCTGGCGTTCGCGCACCCCGAGCGGTTGTGGGTGACGCCGGACGGCTACCTGGCGGTGATCTCCCCCGAGCTGGCGGCGGCGATCCTCAAGCGCGACCCGTCACGGGCGCGGCAGACGGCGGACCAGCTGCGGCTGCGGCCGCAGGACCTGGTCGAGCTGGGCGTCGCGCGCGGCTTCGCCCGGCTCGACCGGCCCGCGGATCAGGCCACCACCAGGTAGGCGAAGGCGAGCATCGAGCTCGGCACGCACAGCGTGACGAGTCCGACGACGCCGTAGAACGGGTCCTTGCGCTGCACCATTCCCACGAAAGCGGCGAGGGCGAACAGGATGGACGCGACGAGCAGCACGGCAGCAACGATCGACATGGACAGCTTTCCTCAGGTCAAGGGGTTCTGGGGGTCGGGGGCGGCCGCGCACGGCGGCGCCCGGCTCGACCGGTGACCTGAGGTCGTTCCCTCGGCGCTGACGGCGCCCATCGCGGCCACGAGCACCTGCGACTCCGGCGGGCGCGGGTCGCTGACCGCGGACAGCAGCGCCCAGCAGGCGTCCGGTGACGCGGTCGAGTGCACGTGCACGGCCGAGACCGGGGCGTTGAGCCCCGATCCCGGCTGGTCGGCCGCGGTGTCGCGCGCGCTCGTGCCGACGAACGCCAGCAGCAGGGCCAGCAGGAGTGCCGGCCACCTCACTGCGCGGCAGCCTCCTTGCGGCGCAGGAAGAACTCGCCGACCGGTTCGACGAAGCGCGCGGCGATGGGACCGATGATCGCCATCAGCAGCACGTACGCGGTGGCGAGCGCGGCGAGCTGTTCGCTCACGTGCCCGGACGCGACGGCGAGACCGGCGATGACGATCGAGAACTCGCCGCGGGCGACGAGCGCGGCACCGGTGCGGGCGCGGCCCATCTTCCCGATGCCCTGGCGGCGCGCGGCCCACCAGCCCGTCGCGACCTTCGTGAGCGTGGTGACGACCGCGAGCAGCACCGCCATGCCGAGCACCGGCGGGATCGTGCGCGGGTCGGTGTTGAGGCCGAAGACGACGAAGAACATCGCGGCGAACAGGTCGCGCAACGGCTCCAGCAGGCGGGTCGCGTTCTCGGCGGTGGAGCCGGAGATCGCGATGCCCAGCAGGAACGCGCCGACGGCGGCGGAGACCTGCAGCTCGGAGGCGATGCCCGCGACGAGCAGCGCGGAGCCGAGGAGCTTGAGCAGGAACACCTCGTGGTCGGGGCTGTCGACGACGGCGGAGATGACCCGGCCGTACTTCAGCGCCACGACGAGGACCACGGTGATCGCGAGCAGCGAGATGCCGACCGACGTGAGGCCGCCGAGGAAGCTCACGCCCGCGAGAACGGCGGTGAGCACCGGCAGGTACACGGCCATCGCGAGGTCCTCGAACACCAGCACCGACAGGATCACCGGTGTCTCGCGGTTGCCGAGCCGGCCGAGGTCGCCGAGGACCTTGGCGATGATGCCGGACGACGAGATGTAGGTGACGCCGGCCATCGCGAGCGCGCCCACCGGGCCCCAGCCGAGCAGCAGCGCGACGATGGCGCCGGGCGCGGCGTTGAGCACGATGTCGAGGACGCCCGCCATCCACGACTTCTTCAGCCCCGTCGTGAGCTCGGACGCCGAGTACTCGAGGCCCAGCAGCAACAGCAGCAGCACCACGCCGATCTCGCTGGCGAGGTGGGCGAACTCCTCGATGCCGTGCAGCGGGATGAGGCCGCCGGAGCCGAACGCGAGACCGCCGACGAGGTAGAGCGGGATCGGCGAGATGCCGAACTTCCAGGCGACTCTGCCGAGCAGGCCCAGTCCGAAGAAGACCGCGCCCAGTTGGATGAGCGCGATCGTGGTGTCGTGCACTGCGCTCAGCCGCCCGTCAGGATGTCCGCGGCGGCATCGAGCCCTTCCGCGGTGCCGACGACGACCGCGAGGTCGCCGTTCTCGAAGAGGAAGTCGGGGCCCGGCGACGGGTGCGCGGTGCCCGCCCGCACGACCGCCACGATGGACGCGGCGGTGCGGGTGCGCAGCGCGGTGTCGCCGAGCGTGCGGCTCGCGAACGCGGTCACCGGCAGCTGCCGGGTGGAGATGCCGGCGATGTCGCGGTGCTGCTTGTCGAGCTGCGTCACGAGCTGCGGCGCCCCGAGCAGACCCGCCAGCGTGCCGGCCTCCTCCGGGGCGAGCGGGATCGACGCCGCGGTCGCGTCGGGATCGTCCTGTTTGGACAAGATGAGCTCGAACTTGCCGTCGCGGTAGGTGATCACGCCGATCCGGCGGCCGGAGCGGATGGAGAAGTCCTGCCTGACCCCTATGCCGGGCAGGGGCGTCACTTCGACGTTCACTCGAGTTTCCTAGGGTTCGATGAGCCCGGCGCGGATCGCGTACCGGGTGAGTTCGAGGCGGTCCTTGAGCCCGAGTTTCTGCAGCAGGTTGGCCCGGTGCCGCTCGACGGTCTTGACGCTGATCACGAGCATGTCCGCGATCTCCTTGGAGGAGTGGCCCTCCGCGACCAGCTTGAGGATCTCCTCCTCGCGGTCGGTGATCGTCCGCGGCGGCAGTCCCTCCTTGGCCCGGTCCAGGTAGTTGCGGATCAGCGAGCTCACCGCGCCGGGGTAGAGGAACGGCTCGCCGCGCATGGCCGACCGGCACGCCTCGACGAGGTCGCGGTCGGCCACGGACTTGAGCACGTACCCGGAGGCGCCCGCCTTGAGGGCCTCGAAGAAGTACTGCTCGTTGTCGTACATGGTGAGCATGAGGATGCGCAGGTCCGGCTGGATGCGGGACAGCTCGCGGGCGGCCTGCAGCCCGGTCAGCCGGGGCATGGCGATGTCGAGGATCGCGAGGTCCGGCTGGTCGGCCCTGGCCTTGCTGATGGCCTCCGCGCCGTCGCCCGCCTCGGCGACCACCTCGAGGTCCGGTTCGTTGTCGAGGATCAGGCGGACGCCGCGCCGCACGAGCGCGTGGTCGTCGGCCAGCAGGATGCGCACGGTCATCCGGTCGCCGCCTTCACGACGAGGCGCACCTCGGTGCCACCCGGTTCGGCCGGCCCCACGGCGAGCTCCGCCCCGACCAGCAACGCCCGTTCCCGCATCCCGCGGATCCCCGCTCCCTCCGGACTCGTGCCGATACCCTTGCCGTCGTCCCGCAGCCGCAGCTCCACGTGGGAGGTCCGCGCCTTGAGGCTGAGCTCGACCTTCCCGGCGCCGGCGTGCCGGACGGTGTTGGTGAGGCCCTCCTGCGCGACGCGGTAGACGACCAGCTCGGTCTCGGCGTCGAGCCGCGGCAGGGACTTGTCGAAGGACCTCTTCACGGTCAGGTCGGTCTGCGTGGTGATCTCCGTGGTCAGCGACTTGAGGGCGCTCACGAGCCCCAGCTCCTCCAGCACGCCCGGCCGCAGCCGGCGCGCGATCCGGCGGATCTCGTCGAGCGTGCTGCGCGTGGTCTCCTGCACCTGCACGAGCTCCTCGCGCACCTCGGGCGGCGACTGGTCCGCGACCCGCTTGAGCCCGAGCAGCACGGCCGTGAGCGACTGCCCGACCTCGTCGTGCAGCTCCTGCGCCACCCGCCGCCGCTCCGACTCCTGCGCGGACAGCGCGATGGCCGAACTGTAGCCGCGCTCGGCCTCCAGCCGGTCGATCATGCTGTTGAACGTGGTGATCAGCTCGGCGATCTCCCCGTGCCCCTTGGCCTGCAGCCGGGGACCGGGCTTGAGCAGGTCGATCGTGGTCATGGCCCTGGTCAGCCTGCCCAGCGGCGCGAGCCCGACCCGGATGAGCAGGGCGTTGGCGATGAGCATCACCGCGAGCCCCGCCGCCAGCACCAGCACCTCGCGCAGCAGCGCGGGCGTGGAGACCGTGGCCGGCCCGAACACGAGCAGGGCGGCCGCCGCGACCAGCACCACGGCGTTGAGCAGGAAGATCCGCGCGAACAACGACACACGCGCCGCCTTTCCGTGATCACTTCCCGCCACGCACGCGAGACTGACTGGCGGGAGCGCCACGTGTCCATCCGTGGCAACACCCATGTTCGCGGTGCGGGGGCGGGCGCGCTGGTCGGCGGGGTGGGCGTGACCACCCACACGTGCCCGGTGCCGAGGTTTCGCGGTGGTGGCGGTCACAGGGCGGGACGCGTGCCGGTCCGGGCGGTGGGCGGCGGATGGTGGCCGGCGGATGGGGGCGGGGCTGGGGCGGGCGTCGCGGTGCGCGGCAGGTGGCCGGCCGCGGAACGACGGCGGCAGGCAGCGAAACGGCGGCGGCAGGCAGCGGCAGCAGGCGGTGGCGAGACCCGGCGGGCAGGCGTCGGCGATGCACAGCGACACCGCGACAGCTGCGGGCAGCGGGCGGCAAGCGGGCAGCGGCAGCAGGCGGTGGCGAGACCCGGCGGGCAGGCATCGGCGATGCACAGCGACACCGCGACGGCTGCGGGCAGCGGACGACGGCGGGCGGCAAGCGGGCAGCGGCGGCAGGCGGGCAGCGGCATCGGCGACAGCGGGCCTCGCGGAGCGTGCGGCGCCGCGAGGCGGCCTCGGTCGCGGGAGCCCGGTGGCCCGGCCGCCGCTAGACCGCCACCGGGTAGGTGAACACCCGCAGGAACGTCTCGAACAGCTCCGGCGGCCCCTCCAGGTCCACCCGCCCCTCCCTGGCCGCCCGCACGAACGACCGGTACGCCGGGATCTCGTCCTCGGCGAACCGCGCGGTCATCACCAGGTCGGCGCCGCCGGGCGCGGGTCCGAGGCCGGAGGTCAGCGTGCCGTCCACCAGCACGGCGTGCACCACGGTGCCGGCGAGGTGCAGCTGCCACGACGCGGTCAGCCCCTCGGCCTGTTCCGCCTGGAACGCGGCGCGCAGGTTCAGCACGGCGCCGTCCGGCGTCACGACGTAGCCGGGCTGCGGGTCGCCGAGTTGCGACGCGCCCCAGCGGCCCAGGGCGATCAGCGACGGCTCCAGCGCTTGGCCGACCTCGGTCAGGGCGTAGACCACTCCCCTGCCGGGGGCCGGGGCCACCCGGCGTTCGACGATGCCCGCCTGCTCCAGCTCCTTCAGGCGGGTCGAGAGCACGTTCGTCGGGATGCCGCGCAGGCCTTCCTGGAGGTCGGTGTAGCGGCGGGGGCGGATCGTGAGGTCGCGCACGATCAGCAACGCCCAGCGCTCGCCGACGAGCTCCAGGGCCCGGGCCAAACCGCAGTACTGGGCGTAGTCGCGTCGCTTCACGACCTCCACGATAGCTCGCTTGCGCAGTCCGAGCTAACTTCGTAAAAAAGAGTTTACTTGCAATAACGAAGTGCGATCTCTAGCGTCGGTGGCCTCGACCCGACGTGGAGGAACCGTCATGACCGCTGTCCTCGACCGCCCCGCCGCCACCACGCGGAGAAGGGGACTCTTCCTGCCGCGTGGCGTGGGCTTCGCGGGAATCTCGGCGGCGATGGTCGCCGTGCTCGTCGCGGCGGGGGCGCCGACCCCGCTGCTGCCGATCTACCAGGCGAGCTGGGGGTTCGCGCCCTGGGTGCTGACGCTGGCGTTCGGCGTCTACGCGTTCGCGCTGCTGGTCACGATCCCGGTGGTCGGTTCGCTGTCCGACCACGTCGGCCGGCGGCCGTTGATGATCGGCTCGCTGGCGCTGGACCTGGTCGCGATGGTCGTGTTCCTGCTGTCGCCGTCGATCGGCTGGCTGATCGTGGCGCGGATCGTGCAGGGCGTCGCCACGGCGGCGGCGTCGAGCTCGCTCAGCGCGGCCGTCGTCGAGCTCGCGCCGGAGCGGCACAAGAAGCTCGGCGCGCAGATGACCAGCATGGCGCCGCTCGCAGGACTGGGCATCGGCGCGCTCTACTCCGGACTGATCGCGCAGTTCGCGTCCGACGCGGCGTTCGCGGTGTGGCTGGTGCTGGTCGTGGTCATGGCTCTCGCCACGGCCTTCGCGGTGGTCACGCCGGAGACCGCGACGCGCAAGCCCGGTGCGCTGCGGTCGCTGATCCCCAGGGTGTCGCTGCCCTCCCGGGTCCGCCGCCTCTACGCGACGACGGTTCCGGGGATCGTCAGCGCGTTCATGATGATGACCCTCTACATGGGACTGGTCCCGGTCGTGCTGGTGTCGGTCTTCCAGGTGCGCAGCCCGATCGTCGGCGCGCTGGTCGCGTTCGCCGTCTTCGCGGTGGGCACGGTCGTGTCCGCCGGGACGAGCGCGGTGCGCCCGCACCTGTTGCGGCTACTAGGGATGAGCGGCATCACGGTCGGCGCGGTCGTGTTCGTCGGGGCCGTCGGCGCGCACGTGCAGGCGCTGCTCTGGGTCGCCGCGCTGCTCACCGGCGCGGGCATCGGCGCGGCGTTCGCCGGCACCACCCGCGGGCTCGTGCCCGAGGTCGCGCCGCACGAACGCGCCGGACTGTTCACCGCGATCTACGTCGTCGGCTACCTCGGCATGGGCGTCTCGGCGATCGTCGCGGGACTCGTCGCCGGCGTCATCGGCGCGGCGGCCATGGCGTCCTGGTTCGGTGTCGTCACCGCGCTCGTGGCGCTGACCGGCGTGATCGCCACCGCCCGGCTCAGCCGGCGGTAGCGGGGCGGACGTGCGCCCGCACGCCCTGCGGGTCGAACAGCACGACCAGTTCGACCGCGCCGCCGTCGGCACTGCCCAGCCAGTGCGGTGACGAGGTGTCGAACTCGGCGGCCTCGCCCGGCGGCAGCGTCAGGTCGAGGTCGCCGAGCACGAGGCGCAACCGTCCGTTGAGGACGTACAGCCACTCGAACCCGTCGTGCGTCTGCACAGTCGGGTCGAGCGGCTCCGGCGTGGCGGGGATGAGCATCTTGAACGCCTGCACCCCGCCCGGCCGGCGCGACAACGGCACGAACGTCATGCCGTACTTGTGGATCGGCGTCAGGTGGATGCGCGGGTCACCGGTGCGGGGCGCGCCGACCAGTTCGTCCAGCGGCACGGCGTAGAGGCGCGCCAGCGGGAGCAGCAGTTCCAGGGTGGCCCGCCGCTGCCCGCTCTCCAGGCGGGACAACGTGCTCTCGGAGATGCCCGTGGTTGTCGCGATCTCGGCGAGGGTGATGCCGCGGTGCCGGCGCAGCGCCCGCAGCCGGGGGCCGACGCCGTCGAGGACCTCTTCGGTTTCGCGGTTCACCCGTCCGATCTTGCCAGACCGGCAAGTTTCCGTGCCAGATCAGCACCCGCACGGCGACCCTGGGGCCATGAAACGCCTCGTGCTCGCACTTCTCCTGTTCCTCACGGCCTGCGCGCCCGCGCCGGAAGCCCCCGCCCACACCGCCATCACGCGCGACGACCCGGAGTTCCAGAAGAGCTTCCAGCACGAGTTCGCCGACGTCGACGGCGTCCGGATGCACTACGTGACAGGCGGGAGCGGGTCGCCGGTCGTGCTGCTGCACGGCTGGCCGCAGACCTGGTACGGCTGGTGGCCGATCATGCCGGAGCTCGCGCGGCACCACACCGTCTACGCCGTCGACCTGCCCGGTCTGGGCGACAGCACCGGCGCGGCGAGGAGCTACGACAAGGCGACGCTCGCGCGGTACGTCCACGGCCTGACGACGAAGCTCGGCCTGGAGAAACCCGCGGTCGTCGGCCACGACCTCGGCGCCGCCGTCGCGTTCCAGTACGCCAGCCAGTTCCCCGCCGGCACGGCCAAGCTCGGCTACCTCGACCTGCCGCTGCCCGGCCCCGCGATCGACGCCCGCACGTACCGGACCCTCAGCTGGCACATCGCCTTCCACTCCCAGCGCGAGGTGCCCGAGGCCGTCGTGCACGACGACGTCCGCGAGTACCTGGCGCTCTTCTACCCGCAGGTCTCCTACCAGGGCACGGCTTTCGGCGGCACGTCGGCGAAGTCGCCGTTCACCGGCGCCGAGATCGACGAGTACGCCCGCACCTACCGCACGGCGCTGACGAACGGGTTCGAGCTCTACCGCGCGCTCGACCAGGACGTGCGCGACACCGAGGCGGCACGGCCGGTGCAGGCGCCGACGCTGGTCCTGGCCGCGGAGGGCCAGGCGGAGGCGATCCGCGGCACGGCGGCGCCGCGGATGACGAACATCGTGCGCGCGGCCGACGTGCCGCGCGCCGGGCACTGGCTCGTGGAGGAGAACCCCGAGTTCGTCACCGCGGAACTGCTGCGGTTCCTCAGCTCATGACCGGCACCCGGTCCGCCCACGGCAGCGCCTCCTCGAGCTGCGCCGCGAGCTTGATCAGCAGCGACTCCCCCGCGAGCGGCGCGACGAACTGGACGCCGAGCGGCAGCCCGTCCGCCGTCCAGTGCAGCGGCAGCGAGATCGCGGGGCGGCCGGTGATGTTCGCGAGCTGCGTGTACGGCACCCAGCCGAGGTTGTCCCGGATCATGTCGTCGACGATCTTCGTGTGCCGCAGGAACCGCGCGGTGCGGGTCTTGAGCAGCACGTCGGTCGCGCGTTGCAACGACTCCGGCAGCTCGAACTGGCCGACCTTCGGCGGCGGAGTCGCGAGCGTCGGTGTGAGCAGCAGGTCGTAGGACTCGAAGAACGTGCTGAGCCGGCGGGTGTGCTCGTGCCGCCGGTGCACGGCGTCCACGTAGTCGACGCTGCTCGTGGCCCGGCCCAGCGCCGCCATGAGCAGCGTGTCGCGTTCGAAGGCGATGTCCGGCGCCCCGGTCAGGCGCTTCGCGTCGGCCACCTTCCAAGCGAGGTTCACGAACCACGTCAGCAGGAAGTCCTTGGCCAGCACGGCGTCGTCGAACGGCGCCTCCGGCAGCTCCTCGACGTGGTGGCCCAGCTCGGTGAGCACGCGCACAGCCGACTCGACCGCCTTGCGCGCCTCGGGATCCGGGTTCGGGTTGATCGCCGACGGCACCCGCACGCCGATCCGCAGCCTGCCGGGATCTGCGCCGACGCACGACAGGAACGAGTCCGGGGGCATCGCGACGGAGTACGGCCCGGCCGGCTCGCCGCCGGAGATGACGTCGAACATCGCCGCGGTATCGCGCACGGTCCGCGACACGACTCCCTGCACCGCCGCGCCGTGCATCATCTCGGCGGTCTCCGGACCGAACGGCGTGAGCCCGCGGCCCGGCTTCAGCCCGACGAGCCCGCAGCACGCCGCGGGGATGCGCGTCGAGCCGCCGCCGTCGTTCGCCCCGGCGCACGGCACGATCCCGGCGGCCACCGCGGCGGCGCTGCCCCCGGACGACCCGCCGGGCGTGCGGCCGAGGTCCCACGGGTTGCGCGCGGGACCCCACACCTCGGACTCGCTGATCGCCTTGGCGCCGAACTCCGGCAGGTTGGTCTTGCCGAAGATCACCAGCCCGGCGTCGATCCACCGCTGGACCACGGTCGAGTGCTGGGCCACGACGTGCCGCCTGAGCGAGCGCGACCCGTTCGAGGTGGGCAGGCCCGCGTAGTCCTGGCCGAGGTCCTTGATCAGGAACGGCACCCCGGCGAACGGCCCGGTGAGGTCGTCGGACGGTTCCGCGGGCACGTCCCGGACGATCGCGTTCAGCTTCGGGTTCACCTCGGCGGCGCGGGCCCTCGCCGTCTCCAGGAGCTCGGCCGCGGACACCTGCCTGTCCGCGACGAGCCGGGCCAGCCCTGTCGCGTCGTAGTTCCGGTACTCGTCGAAGTCCACGCGCTCAACGTAGCTGGTCGGCGACCTCGGCCAGTGCCTCCCGCGCCGCGGCGGCGCCGGTCTCGAACGCCGCCTTCAGCACCTGCGGCCCCCGTTCGGTGCGCCCGATCTGCGCGCTGCCCAGCGGAGGCCGGATCTGCAGGCACGCGGGGTGCGAGTCGAGCGCCGCCTCCTCCTCCACCCACGACGCGACGCGGCCGAGCCACGGTGCGGCGGCGCCCGGCGCGTACTTCGCGAACCAGCGCGTCAGCAGCAGGCGTTCGGCGCGGGCGGGCGGCATCGCGACCTCGTCGGTGCGGCGGGTGCGCAACGCCACGACGTGCGTGGCGCCCTGCGCGAGGGCCGTGCGCACCGGGACCATCTCGGTCAGGCCCGCGTCGACGTACGGGCGGCCGTCGATCACCACGGGTTCGCCGGCGAGCAGCGGCATCGCGGCCGAGGCCCGCAGGGCGGTCTGCACGCTGAGCGTGTCGTGGATCGTCTTGTGCAGGTCGGTGGACTCGCCGCTGAGCCCGTCCGTGGCCATCGGGTGGAACTCGACGGGGTTGTCGAGGATCTCCTGGAAGCCCATGGGGTGCAGCCGCGTGTAGATCTCGTGGACGAGGTGCCGGGTGTCGACGACGGGCCGCCTGCCGAACGCGCGGCGCGGGTTGATCGTCGAGCGCATCACCGCCGGGTCCCACCAGGCGTGCTTGCTGCGCTCGACGCGGCCGCACAGCAGCCAGGCCGCGTTGAGGGTGCCCGCGGAGCTGCCGTAGACGGCGTCGAACGCCGGCAGCAGGCCGTGCTGCTCGATCGGGGCGGTCATGCCGCTCGAGTACGCGCCGCGGGAGCTGCCGCCCTCGATCAGCAGCACCAGCCGCGCGCCGTCGTCGCGCTGTCCCGCGACACTGCGGCGGCGCGTGCGCTCGCGCAGCAGTTCGAGGACGGGTTCGTTGCTCACGAACCGAGTGAATCATGACCCGGAATTCCACTCGCGACGGCTGTTATCGTGGAGGCGGACCTCCGTTCCCGGCAGAGGAGCTCGACGTGCTGGTGGGTGAAGACGACATCTCCGGGTGAGCCCGGGATGTGACAGGCCATCGAGATCGATGGCCGCTTCGTCGTCCCCTCTTCCACTCACGCGCGCTCGGCCGCGTGGCACACCCGAGGTCTCACACCCATGTCAGACGCTTTCGTCGTCATGTCCGGACTCTCCTTCTCGTGGCCCGACGACACACCCGTGTTCACCGGCCTGTCCGCCACCTTCCCCGGTGGCCGCACCGGTCTCGTCGCCCCCAACGGCGCCGGCAAGTCGACGCTGCTCAAGCTCGTCGCCGGCACGCTGACCCCCTCCGGCGGCAGCGTGACCGTCGAGGGCGTGCTCGGCCACCTCCCGCAGGACCTACCGCTCACCGCCGGGCTGTCCGTGGCGGAGGTGCTCGGCGTCGCGGACGTCCTGCGCGCCATCGCCGCCGTCGAGTCCGGTGACGCCGCCGAGGAGCACTTCACCACCATCGGCACCGACTGGGACGTCGAGGAGCGCACGCGCGCCCAGCTCGACCGGCTCGGGCTCGGCGGCCTCGCGCTCGACCGCCCCCTGGGGACGCTGAGCGGCGGCCAGGTGGTCTCGCTCGGCCTCGCGGCGCAGCTGCTGAAGCAGCCGGACGTGCTGCTGCTCGACGAACCCACGAACAACCTCGACCTGGACGCCCGGCACCGGCTGTACGAGGTGCTGGACGACTGGCGCGGCTGCCTGCTCGTGGTGAGCCACGACCGCGCGCTGCTCGACCGGGTGGACCGGATCGCGGAGCTCGACGGCGGCGAGATCCGCTTCCACGGCGGCGCCTTCACCTCCTACGAGGAGGCGGTGGCGGCCGAGCGCGAGGTGGCGGAGAAGAACGTCCGCAGCGCCGAGCAGGAGGTCAAGCGGGAGAAGCGGGAGATGCAGCAGGCCCGCGAACGCGCCGCCCGCCGTGCGTCCACCGCGCAGCGGAACCTGTCGAACGCGGGTCTGCCCCGGATCTTCGCCGGCACCATGAAGCGCAACGCCGAGGTCTCGGCCGCGAGGGCCGACGGCACGCACGCCTCCCGGCTCGGTGCCGCCAAGACCCGGCTCGACCAGGCCGAACGCTCGCTGAAGGACGAGCAGCGGATCAGCCTGGAGCTGCCGCAGACCGCCGTCCCGGCCGGCCGCACGCTCTTCACCGGCACGGACATCCGGGTGCGCGACCTGTTCGACGGCGCCGACCTCGCGATCCGCGGCCCGGAACGCATCGCGCTCGCCGCCCCGAACGGGGCGGGCAAGTCGACGCTGCTGCGCGTCGTCCACGGCTCGCTGACGCCGGACGGCGGTGAGGTCAAGCGCGCGGACGGGCGGGTGGCGTACCTGTCGCAGCGTCTCGACCTGCTCGACGACGCGCGGACGGTCGCGGAGAACCTGGCCGCGTTCGCCCCGGCGATGCCCCCGGCGGAGCGGATGAACCTGCTGGCGCGCTTCCTCTTCCGCGGTCCGCGGGCGCACCTGCCGGTCGGCGTGCTGTCCGGTGGCGAACGGCTGCGCGCGACGCTCGCGTGCGTGCTGTTCGCCGAGCCCGCGCCGCAACTGCTGCTGCTCGACGAGCCGACGAACAACCTCGACCTGGTCAGCGCCGCGCAGCTGGAGAGCGCGTTGAACGCCTACGAGGGCGCGTTCGTCGTCGTCAGTCACGACGAACGGTTCCTGAGCGAGGTGAGGATCGACCGCCGGCTGCGCCTCGACGGCGGCAAGCTGGTGGAGGCCGGCCGTGGCTGAGATCGCACTCGTCGCGCACGAACTGGTGCGCGGGTTCGGCGGCCGCCGCGTGCTGGACGGCGTGTCGCTCACGGCGGCACCCGGCCGGCGGATCGGGCTGATCGGCGAGAACGGCGCGGGCAAGTCGACGTTGCTCCGGCTGCTCGCTGGTGCCGATCAGCCCGACAGCGGCACGGTGAGCGGGCCGGCGGACCCGGGTTTCCTCCCGCAGGAGCTCGCGTTCCCCGACTCGGCGTCCGTCGCCGACGTCGTGGACGACGCGCTGGCGGAGGCCAGGGCCGTGCTGGCCGACCTCGAACGCCTCACCGGCGAGGACCAGCTCGCCGAGTACGCGGACCGGCTGGAGCTGGCCCAGCGGCTCGAGGCCTGGGACGCGGACCGGCGCGCCCAGGTCGTCCTGGACGGGCTCGAGCTTGGCGACGTCGGGCACGACCGCGCGCTCGGCACGCTCTCCGGCGGCCAGCGGCGGCGCCTGGCGCTGGCCGCGCTGGTGATCCGCCGGCCGTCCGCGCTGCTGCTCGACGAGCCCACCAACCACCTCGACGACGAGGCGGCGGCGTTCCTGGAGGAGCAGCTGCGCGGCCTGCCCGGCGCGCTCGTCGTGGCGAGCCACGACCGGGCGTTCCTCGACGCGGTGTGCACGGACCTGCTCGACCTCGACCCGGCGGTCGGCGGCCCGGTCCGCTTCGGCGGCACCTACAGCGAGTACCTGGCGCACAAGCGCGCGGACCGGGCCCGCTGGGAACGCCGGTACGCGGAGGAGCAGGAGGAGCTGGCCGGCCTGCGGTCGTCGCTCGGCCTGATCGCGGGCCGCGTCGCGCCGGACCGGCCGATGCGCGACGGCGACAAGATGGGCTACGGCGTGCGGGCGAACCGCGTGCAGAGCCAGATCTCCCGCCGCGTCCGCAACGCCACCCGCCGCCTGGAGGACCTGGAACGCCGCGCCGTGCCCGCTCCCCCGCGCCCGCTCCGCTTCCAGGCGTCCCTGACGACTCCGGCGGAGGCGCTGGTGTCGCTGCGGCAGGTCCACGTGCCCGGACGGCTCGTGCTGGACCACCTCGACGTGCGCGACGGCGACCGGCTGCTCGTGACCGGCCCGAACGGGGTGGGCAAGTCGACGCTGCTGCTGGTCCTGGCCGGGAAGCTGGACGTGCCGGGAGTGCGGCGGGCCGGGGTGGGCGTGGGCCTGCTCGACCAGGACACGGCGTTCGCCAACCCGCGCCTCACCGCCCGCGCCACCTACGGCCGTGCCCTGGGCGCCGCCCGCGTCGCCGAGGTGCCGCTCGCGTCGCTCGGCCTGCTGCACCGGTGGGACCTCGGCAAGGCGGTTGGCACGCTGTCCGTGGGCCAGCAACGGCGGCTCGCGCTGGCGTTGCTGGTGGCGGCACCGCCCGCGCTGCTGCTGCTCGACGAGCCCACGAACCACCTGTCGCCGACGCTGTGCGACGAGCTGGAGGACGCGCTGGGACCGGGTCCCGGCGCGATCGTGGTGGCGAGCCACGACCGCTGGCTGAGGTCCCGCTGGAGGGGTGCCGAGCTCCCGATGTCGAGATCGTGAGCGCGGGTTCGACGCCGGGGTGAACCCGATCCCGACGGAGGACCGACCATGACCGCACAGCCCCCGATCGTCGACCTGGACACCTGGCAGCGGGCCCGCGACGAGCTCCTCGTCCGCGAGAAGGCGCACACCCGCGAGGGCGACGCCATCGCCGCGGCCCGCCGCCGGCTGCCGATGGTGGAGTTCGACGGTTCCGCCGACGTCGTCGGCGCCGACGGGCCGGTGCCGTTCCTGGAGCTGTTCCAGGGACGTGACGAGCTCCTCGTCTACAAGCACATGTGGTGGGACGGCGCGCCGCACCAGGGCCAGTGCGAGGGCTGCACCCACATCCCGTGGCACTTCGACGACGCCGCCTACCTCCACGCCCGCGGCGTCTCGTTCGCCTTCGTCACGACCGGCGCGTGGGAGGAGGTCGAGGCGTTCACGGCGTTCATGGGCTACGCGCAGCCCTGGTACTCGGTGCGCGGCCTGGCCGAGCCCGTGGGCGGCGAGATGGGCCACCTGACGAGCTACCTGCGCAACGGCGACCGCACGTTCCTGACGTACTCGACGACCGGGCGCGGCACCGAGCGGGTCAACGCCTCGCTCGGGCTGCTCGACATGACGGTGCGCGGGCGCGGCGAGGAGTGGGAGGACCGTCCGGACGGGTGGCCGCCGGCCCGGCCCGCCGGGTGGTTCTGGCGGGCGAACGCCGCCGGCGAGGCCGGCTGGGGCGAGGACAGCCGGCCGGTGCCCCAGTGGACCCGGCCGGGGGCGACGCCCGTCGAGTCGCTGGGACGGCGGGGGCACTGCCACTGACGCCGTGCGGCGGGTTCCACCCCGGGGGTCTGTGGAACCCGCCACACCACCGATCTCGGCGTTTTACCGGCGGTGCACAGCGAAAGCTGACACTCTGTTATGGACCCGGCGCCCTGCGCTGCACCCATTCGACCCTGATCAACATCTGGACCAAAGTATGACGGCGCGTTAGGCCCAGGTATGACGACGGGCTCGCGGCGGCGTCGTTATTGTCCGTTCCCGTGGCCGTCGGCGGCCACCTCACCCTTTCCGCCGAAGGGACTGCCTCATGAGGGACGTTCTGCAGTCAGCGACAGACGTCCGGTCCCGCGTGACCGGATGGATGGGCAAGAGGTTGCTCGCGCACCTCAGCAAGACCGGCTTCGACCTCGGGTCGTCGTGGTTCGTGCCCTCGCGTGTCCTGGCTCCGCTGCGCCGCAACGGGTTGGACCCGGTGCCCGAGCTCGCGCGGATGCAGGCGCAGGGACCGGTCACGCGGCTGCCGCTGCCGGTCACGGTGTGGCTCGTGACGGGCTACGAGGCGTCGAAGCAGGTGCTGGTGGACGCCGACGCGTTCAGCAACGACTTCGGCCACCTGCGCGACCTGGGCCTGTTCGCCGACGAGGCGCCCGGCGGGCTCGGGTTCAGCGACCCGCCCGAGCACACGCGGCTGCGCAAGGTCCTGACGCCCGAGTTCACCATGCGGCGGTTGTCGCGGCTCGTGCCGCGCATCGAGCAGATCGTGGCGGACCAGCTCGACCTGATGTCCATGAAGGACGAACCGGTCGACCTCGTCGAGCACTTCGCGATGCCGGTGCCCGCGCTCACGATCTGCGAGCTGCTGGGCGTGCCCGCGAGCGAGCGCGAGGAGTTCCAGCGGCGCAGCGTCTCCCGGTTCGACCTCGGCGGAGCGGCGACGACCTCGCTGTCGGCCGTGTCCGAGTCGATCGTCTACTTCCGCGAGCTGGTGCGGGCGCAGCGCGCGAACCCGAACGACGGGCTGCTCGGCGAGCTCATCCGCAAGCACGGCGACGCGCTGGACGACGACGAGCTGGCGGGTCTCGCCGACGGCCTGCTCACCGGCGGGTTCGAGACGACGGCCAGCATGATCTCCCTCGGCACGCTCGCGATGCTGCGCGACCCGTCGCTGTTCGAGCGGGTGCAGTCCGGCGACGAGGCCGTCAACGGCGTGGTCGACGAGCTGCTGCGGCACCAGACCGTCGTGCAGGTGGCGTTCCTGCGGATCGCGCGCCGGGACGTCGAGATCGCCGGCACGAGGATCAGGGCGGGCGACATCGTCGCGTGCTCGCTCTCGCAGGCCAACCGCGACCCCGGCGTCTACCCGGACCCGGACGTGATCGACCCGTCCCGGCCCGCGGGCCAGCACCTCGCGTTCGGCTACGGCGCGCACCGGTGCATCGGCGCGGAGCTCGCCAAGATGGAGCTGCGGATCGCCTACCCGGCGCTCGCCCGGCGGTTCCCCGAGCTGCGCCTCGCGGCCGACCCGGCGACGCTCGACTTCCGCAAGCTCTCGATCGTCTACGGCCTGCACTCGCTGCCCGTGCACCTCGGCGCGCACAGCAGCCCGATCCTCTGACGTCGGCATTCGGCCGCACCGGGGCACCCCGCGTGCGGCCGAACGGCTTCCTGCGGCCGAGGCCGCTCCGCAGTAGCGTCCGAGGGCATGAGACGACTGCTCAGCGTCGCGTTGTCGTTCCTCCTCGTGTTCACCGCCACCCAGCCCGCCTCCGCCGACCGCGGCGGCCAGCCGCTGCCCGGCTACACGATCGCCAACCCGCCGCTGGCACCCGCGACCGTCGGCGGCCGGCCGACGAGGGTCCTGCAGGGCGTGCACAGCCACGCGGGCTACGTCATCGAGGTGCCGCCGCGCTGGAACGGCCGGCTCGCGATGTGGGCGCACGGCTACCGCGGCACC
Source organism: Lentzea sp. NPDC060358 (assembly GCF_042725365.1). Taxonomy (NCBI): domain Bacteria; kingdom Bacillati; phylum Actinomycetota; class Actinomycetes; order Pseudonocardiales; family Pseudonocardiaceae; genus Lentzea; species Lentzea sp. NPDC060358. Next base: position 21,546 of record NZ_JBHXCW010000104.1, read on the forward strand.
GGCAAGGTCCTCACGGTCGACACGCCCTCGTACGGGCTGCGGCAGCAGTGGCTCGACGAGGGCTACGCGTGGGCGGCGTCGTCGTACTACAGCAACGCCTACGACGTCCGGGCCGGCGTCACCACGACCCGTGAGCTCGCGACGCTCTTCGGGCGGCTGGTGCAGCGGCCGGACAAGGTCTTCCTCGCCGGCGTCTCGATGGGCGGGCACGTCATCGCCCGGTCGCTGGAGCAGTACCCCGGCTTCTACGCGGGCGCCCTGCCGATGTGCGGGGTGGTGGGCGACCACGAGCTGTTCGACTACTTCCTGAGCTTCCACCTCGCCGCGCAGGCGGTGACCGGCATCCGCGCCCACCCGTTCCCGGCGGACTACCAGACCGCCGTCGTGCCGCGCATCCGCCAGGCGCTGGCGGGCGACGACGAGCAGTTCCGCGCCGTCGTCGCGGAGCTGTCCGGAGGTGCCCGGCCCGCGAGCGACGCGGCCCACGTCTACTGGCAGGACTTCCTGTTCGGGCTCGTCGGCGCCTCCACGAGCACGAACCTCGCCGAGAACCCGCAGCTGGTCGCCTCGAACCTGTCCACGCGCTACCGGCCGAACTCGCCGGTCGACGTGAACGGCACCGTGGACCGCGTCCGTGCCGCGAACCCCGTCGCGCGCGCCACGTGGGCGCTCACCGAGATCCCCGCGGTGCAGGGGCTGCCGACCGCTCCCGTCGTGTCGCTGCACGGGATCGGCGACATGTTCGTGCCGTTCAAGATGGAGCAGCACTACCGCGACGACACGGCCCGCTTCGGCCGCACCGGCCTGCTGGTGCAGCGCGCGATCCGCACCGTCGACCACTGCGAGTTCTCCCCCGCCGAGGCCGGCGACGCCTGGCGCGACCTGACGACCTGGGTGGACCGCGGCAAGCGGCCCGCCGGGGACGACGTCCGCAAGACCGACGACCCGCGGTTCGGCTGCCGGTTCAGCGACCGGACGGCGACCGGCGGCACGCGAGCGCTCTTCCCCGCCTGCTGATCCCCGCGGCCCCTCGAACGGCGCCCCGACGCGGGCGTTGACAACGTTGTCTACCCCTGCCTGACAACACACGAGAGGAAGGTCCATGTTCGGCTCCCTGCACCGACGCGCCAGACTCCCCATCCCGTTGCTCGCCGCGGGTCTGCTGGTGGCGGGTCTCGCCACCGCCACCACCCCCGCGGCCGCCGCACCGCGGGCCGCGGCCGCGCTGACCCAGCACGTGAACCCGTTCATCGGCACCGACAACAGCAACTCCCCCAACCCGGTGCCCGGCGGCGCGGGCGGCAGCACCTACCCCGGCGCCGTGGTGCCGTTCGGCATGGTGCAGTTCAGCCCGGACACGCCGACCGCGTCGCCGTCCGGCTACCGCTACAGCGACACCAAGATCGAGGAGTTCAGCCTCACCCACTTCAACGGGGCGGGCTGCGCCAACAACGAGGACCTCGGCATCCTCCCGATCACCGGCAACGTCACCAACTCCCCCGGCACGAACTGGACCGGCTACGCGGGCACGTACACGAAGTCGAACGAGGCGGCCGCGCCCGGCTACTACAAGAACCGGCTCGACACCTACAACACCGGCGTCGAGCTGACCGCGACCAAGCGCACCGGGTTCATGAAGCTCAGCTACCCGAGCACGAACGCCGCCAGGGTGCTGATCAACAGCAGCCGCAGCGCGACCGGCAACCGCGCCGGGTCCATCTCGGTCAGCGGCAGCCAGATCACCGGCACGTTCACCGGCGGCGGCTTCTGCGGCTCGTCCAAGACCTACCCGCTCTACTACGCCATCCAGTTCGACCGCGCGCCGACCGGCTTCGGCACGTGGCTCGGCGGCACGGTCACCGCCGGGTCGGCGAGCACCAGCGGCGTGAACTCCGGCGCCTACGTCACCTTCGACACGACCTCGAACTCCGTGGTGCAGCTGAAGGTCGGCGTCTCGTTCGTCAGCGTCGCGGGCGCGCAGGCCAACCTCGCCGCCGAGAACACGGGCTTCGACTTCGCGGCCACCAGGTCCGCCGCCGACACCGCGTGGAACGACGTGCTGAACCGGGTGCAGGTCTCCGGTGGTTCCGCGGCGGACCTGCAGAAGTTCTACACGTCGCTCTACCACGTGTTCCAGAACCCGAACATCGCGAGCGACGTCAACGGCCAGTACCGCGGCTTCGACCAGGCCGTCCGCACGGCCTCGCACACCGTCTACCAGAACTACTCCGGCTGGGACATCTACCGCTCGTGGGCGTCGCTGATCGCGCTGCTCGCCCCCGCGGAGTCCAGTGACATCGCCAAGTCCATGGTCCTCGACGGCCAGCAGGGCGGCCTGCTGCCGAAGTGGTCGCACAACAGCCAGGAGATCTTCGTGATGAACGGGGATCCCGGGCCGATCGTCGTGTCGAGCATGTACGCGTTCGGCGTGCGGGGCTTCGACACCGCCGCGGCGCTCGCGTTGATGGACAAGAGCTCCAACGGCGGCACCACGCAGGGCAGCGCGATCCGCGGCCGCCAGTCCGGCTACCTCAGCCGGCACTTCGTCACCGAGGACCCGTCGGACTCGCTCGAGTACTCGGCCTCCGACTTCGCCGTCGCCCAGTTCGCGAAGGCCGTGGGCGACACGGCGAAGTACAACACCTACATGACGCGCGCCCAGTGGTGGTCGAACGTCTACAACCCCGAGTCGGGCTACGTGCAGAAGCGCAACTCCGACAGCTCGTGGGCGTGGCCCGTGACGCCCGGCAGCCCGAGCGGCTACACCGAGGGCAACGCCTCGCAGTACACGTGGATGGTGCCGTGGAACTTCGGCAGCCTGATCAACCTGATGGGCGGCCCGAAGACCGCGGTCCAGCGGCTCGACCACCACTTCACCCAGCTCAACGGCGGGCTGAGCCAGCCGTACTTCTACATCGGCAACGAGCCGGAGCACGGTGTGCCGTGGGCCTACCACTACGCCGCCTACCCGCAGGGCACGAGCGCGGCGGTGCGGCGCGTGATGTCCGAGTCGTTCACCACCGCGGCCGGCGGCCTGCCCGGCAACGACGACCTCGGCGCCACCTCCGCGTGGTACGTCTGGTCGGCGATGGGCATGTACCCGCCCACGCCGGGTGCGGACGTGCTGGCGTTGCACGGCCCGCTGTTCCCCGCCGTCACCGTCACCCGGCCGGGTGCGACGCTGCAGATCACCGCGTCGGGCGCCGGCCCGTCGGCGCCGTACGTGCAGAACTTCAGCCGCAACGGCACCGCGTCGGCGAAGTCGTGGCTGCGCTACGGGGACATCTCCGGCACCACGACGCTGAACTACACGATGGGGTCGTCGCCCAGCACCTGGGGGACGAACGCCGCGGACGTGCCGCCGTCGTACAACGACGGTTTCACTCCCCCGCCGGCGGCGCCCGCGCTGGGCACGAACCTGGCTCTGGGCAAGCCTGCCACGGCATCCGCGCCCTGCGCCGACACCGAGGCGGCGGCGAAGGCGTTCGACGGCAGCCTGTCCGGCAAGTGGTGTTCCCTGGCGAGCGGCACGAAGTTCCTCCAGGTGGACCTCGGCTCGGCGCAGAACGTCGGGTCGGTCGTCCTGAAGCACGCGGGGCTCGGCGGTGAGACCACCGGGTTCAACACCGGCGCCTACACCGTCCAGACGTCTGCCGACGGCACGAACTGGACGACGGTGGCGACCGCGTCCTCGGTGCGGGCGAGCCGCTCGTACCACCAGTTCACCCAGCGGTCGGCGCGGTACGTGAAGCTGAACGTGACCACGCCGGCGAACAACGGCAACACGGCGGCGCGGATCTACGAGTTCGAGG
>NZ_JBHXCW010000105.1:0-25275 GCF_042725365.1 Lentzea sp. NPDC060358
GTCCCGCACGTGCGGGACGGGGCCGATCGGTGTCCGGGAGCGGTCAGGCCGCGTTCTTCTCGTCGACGTCGACCGGCGTCTCGGCGCTGCGGATCGCGATCGCCCTGGCGAGCCGCGCGTAGCGCAGCTCCAGCTCCTTGAAGCGCAGGTACGTGTTGATCGTCGCGAAGCCGAACGCCACGATCAGGCCGTACAGCATGAGGTCGGTACCGCGGCCGACGCCGACCCACTCGGCGACCCGCGACACCTCCTGCGGCCGGATCACGGCGACGGCGCCGAGCACCATGAACAGCACGAAGCCGATCTTGACCCCGGCCGCGGTCTTCGTCGTGCCGTGGTGGCGCAGGAACAGCACCAGCAGCACGACGACGGCGAGGATGAGCAGGAACTGGATCAACATGGTCAGCGCCTCGAACTGGTCTTGAGAGCGGAGTCGAACAGGATGTTGACGCCGTTGATCAGCGACTGGCCCTTCGACATCGAGTACTCGGTGTAGAGGATCTCCACCTGCTCCTCGGTGACCCGCCAGTCCTTGCGGGCGATCATCTCGACGATCTCGGACGCGTGGCCCATGCCGTTGAGGGTGATGGCCATCTCGTCGGCCACCTTCTTGTTGAACACCCGCAGGCCGTTGTGCGCGTCGGAGAGCTTGAGCTTGCGCAGCCGGGGGCTGACCGCGACGACCGTCTTCAGCACGACGCGCTTGATCAGCGGGATGTGCGAGTCGTCGCCCTTGAAGCGGGTGCCGACGATGATGTCGAACGGCTCCGCGCGCAGGCGCTCGAGCAGCTTCAGCACGTCGTGGACCTGGTGCTGGCCGTCCGCGTCGAAGGTCACGAAGTACTCGGCGCCCGGCTGGCTGCGCGCGTACTCCACGCCGGTCTGCAGTGCCGCACCCTGGCCGAGGTTGACCGGGTGCTGGACCAGGTGCGCACCCGACGAGCGGATGGCGTCTGCCGAACCGTCCCGGCTACCGTCGTCGACGCAGACGATGTTCGGGAACGTCTCGAGCGCGTGGCGCACGACGTCCGCGATCACCTGTGCCTCGTTGTAGACCGGTACGACCAGCCAGACGTCAGACTGGTCCGCCACTGGTGCCTCCAGGCAAGAGTGAATTTCGGGGGGACGTGGACAAGGCTAGCGCGCGGGCTTCGCGGCACCGCCGCCAGCCAGCAAACCGGTGAACTCGGCGACGGCCGCGTCCCAGTCGAAGTTCTGCCTGGTGATCTCCCTGAGCTTGGCGGCCTTGGCCACCCGCTCCGGGTCGCGCACCGCGGCCTCGAGCGCGGTCGCGAGCGCCGGGACGTCGCGCGCGGGCACCAGCCGGCCGGTGACGCCGTCGGTGATGATCTCCGCGGTGCCGCCGACGTCGGTCGCGACGACGGTGCAGCCGATCGCCGCCGCCTCCAGCACGGTCGTCGGCAGGCCCTCGGTCCAGCTCGGGTTCACGAACACCGTGCCGCGCGCCATCTCGGCGAGCGCCGTGTTGTGGTCGACCGCGCCGACGAACTCGACGTGCTCGCCCAGGCCCAGCTGGGCCGTGAGCGCCTTGAGCTCCTGCGCGTTCGGGCCGTCGCCGAGCAGGCGCAGCCTGAGCGCAAGCCCCCGGCGGTGCACCTCGGCGGTGGCGTTGAGCAGGTCCGCCACCCCCTTGCCGTTGATCAGCCGGCCGACGTAGACGACCGTCGGCGGCTCCTCGACCGGCTGCGCGACCAGGTCGTCCGGCAGTTCGATGCCGCGGTGCAGCACCTTGGCGTCACGTCCGGCGAGGCTCTTCACGAACTCGCCGGCGGACCCGGAGACCGACACGACCTCGTCCGCCCAGCGCAGCACCGGCTGGCTCGTCAGCGCGTCGACCAGGAACGCGACGAAGCGCACGAACGCGTTGCCGCTCTGCACCGGGCTCGACCCGTGCTCGACGTGCAGCCGCCGCAGCTTGGCGCGCTTGGCGAACAGCGACGCCCACACGTGCGGCCAGTAGAACCGCGTGTGCGTCATCAGCACCGTGTCCGGCCCGCACTCCGCGCGCAGGCGCTTCGTGAAGCCGGGGTTGGGCAGCGGGTAGTGCGAGATGATCTCGAACCCCGGCCAGCGCACGACCTTCCACCGGTCACCGAGGTGCTCGGTGCCGGCGGGCGCGCCGATGGCGGAGGTGAAGACGGTGATCCGCAGGTCCGGGTTCGCCTCGAGGAGGCGGCGGTGCAGTTCGTGGGCGTAGGCCTCCACGCCGCCCTTGTGCGGCGGGTAGTAGGCCGGCATGTCGACCAGGTGCACGGCGCAGACCCTAGCCGCCCGCTCAGGCGGCGTCGGTCGCGGGCTCGGCGGGGGAGTCGCCGTGCCGCAGCACGCCGCCCCACGCCAGGGCCGCGGCCACGAGCCAGGCGATCGTCATGCCCAGCGCCACGCCGGTCACGCCGAGCCAGAAGCCGAGCGACGCGACCAGTGCCAGCTCCGTCACGAACTGCACGGTGCGCACCCGCGGCCCGAGCCACGCCCGCCCGCTCGCCTTGGCCGCGACCATCGCCGTCTGGGCCGTGGCCAGCAGGAACGCGTACACGAGCAGCAGCAGCACGACCGGGCGCAGACCGTCCCACGGCGTGCCCAGCGCGGTCGTCATGAAGCCCGCCGGCGCGACCAGGGTGAGCAGCGCGGCCACCGCGCTCACGACCGCGGCGGCACCGGAGACGAGCATCGGGGCGCGGACGACCTCGCGCGGCGTGCGGCCGGCGAGGTGGGCGAGCAGCGAGTTGCTGATGCCGATGAACAGCACGGTCAGCGCGGTGACCGGGATGAGCGCCTTGCGCAGCAGGCCCAGGCCGTCGAGGCCGGTCACCAGGGTCGTGACGCCGAACGTCGCCCAGGTGCCCGCCGTCAGGTAGACGGCGTCGATGAGGAAGCCCGGCAGCAGCGCGCGCCGCGCCCGGACCCAGTCCTGCACCGCGGCGAACGAGAACGGCGTGCCGGTGATGACGACCGCCACCACGGCCAGCGGCACGCAGGCCAGCGCCCACAGCAGGTAGGTGCCGGTCGCGTTCAGCTCGCCGACCAGGATCGCCGTGCCGACCGCGGCGAGGAACAGCAGCAGCCACGCCGCGTCTGTGAAGAGCGCGCGCATCGGCTTCTGCTTGGCGTAGTTGACGTACCGAGAGTGGTCCAGCACGGCCGTGAACGGCGACGCGAACGCCTGGATCAGCAGCAACGTGCGCGCGGGTCCGCTGACGAACAGCGCCACGACCAGGCAGCCGACGCCGATGGCCACGCCGACGAGCAGCGAGGCCGAGGCGGCACCGCGCACGCCCCGCGTGTCGTTCGAGCCCACCGTCTTCGCGACCAGCAACGGCTCGGCGCCGATCGCGCGGCCGAGGTACCACTGCCCGATCTGCACGATCGCGATCAGCGAGAACACGCCGAACTCGGCGTCGGTCGACACCGGCGCGGCGACCAGCTGCACGGCGAACGTGATGGCGCTGAACACCAGCTGGTCCAGCGCGACGGCGGACTGGGAGATCCCCGTCGACACCATCCGCTTCACCGCGCCGAGCCGCGTCGGTCCGGTGGGGGTGGGAGCTGCCGTGGTCACGGTGTGGAAGGCCCTCTCGGACGGGTGGGGAGGCTCCCCTACTGTACGACCATGACTTCGCCCGTCTCCGTGGTGATTCCCAGTGCGCCCGAGAACTCGTTCCTCGAGGAGACGCTGCGGTCGGTGGCCGCGCAGACCCACGAGGAGTGGGAGGTCGTGCTGGTCCTCGACGGCGAGTGCGAGCAGAACCGCGCCGCCGCCGAGGTGCTCGGCGACCGCGTCCAGGTGCACCTGACGCCCGCGCCCCGCAGCGGCCCGGCCGTCGGCCGCAACATCGGCCTCGAGTCGGCGAAGCACGACCTGGTGGCGTTCCTCGACGCCGACGACCTGTGCACCCCGGACCGCCTGGCCCGCCAGGTGCAGGTGCTCACCGAGCAGCCCGACCTGGGCCTGGTGGGCGCGTGGGCGCACAAGATCGACCCCGCCGGTGCGCGCGTGGGCGAACTGCACTCGGTCACCGGCCGCGCCGAGGTCGCCCGCACGATGCTGCTGTTCAACCCGCTGATCACCTCGACGATCGTGGTCCGCAAGCAGCTCGCGACCGAGGTGGGCGGCTTCGACCCGCGCCTGGTCCGGCTGGAGGACTACGACCTGTGGCTGCGGCTGCTCGCGAAGGCCGACGGCGACGTGATCGGCGAGGAGCTCCTCGGCTACCGCGTGCACCCCACCCAGTACTCGCGCGGCGGCCTGCTCGGCCCGGCGACCAAGCTGCTGCTGAAGAGCAAGCAGTCGGTGGCGAAGCGCATCGGCGTGAGCAGCGCGACCGTGGCCCTCAAGCACGCCGCGTGGCTGGGCGTGCAGGTGGCGAACCGCCGCTGGTGACGGCGGCGGTGCCGGTCCGCTCAGCCCGCGACCGGCACGCCACCGCTGGTCAGGGTGCCGTCGGCACCTGGTCCAGGCGGATCTTGTAGATCTTGGCCTGCGCGTTGCTGTAGACGAGCTCCAGCGACTTGACCTTGTCGAGGTCGCGCATGCCCGGCGCCCGCTCGATGCCCGGCGCCGCGAAGCCCCAGCCCTCGAAGACGTGGGTGACCTTGAGCCGGCCGACGATGTCGCGGACCTCGCTGTCGGTGTCGATCTTGTTGAACGACGTGAACAGCTCCGCGCGGTCGTCGCCGACCACCTTCGGCTCCGCCTTGCCGTTCAGCGCGTGGCCGAAGACCGGGCGCACCTCGTCGAGGGCCCACATCCACGCCGAGCCGTCGGCCGCGTCGTTCATCACCAGGTCGTCCTTGCCGACCAGCGCCGGGAGGCGGTCCATGGCCTCCTTCTCGGCGCTCGTGACGGTCGGTGGGCCGGTGTAGGCGCCGGCGATGCGCTGCACGTTGCGCGCGCGGTAGAAACCGTCGGTCAGCACGAACAGCAGGCCCACGACCACGACCGCGGCCGCGAGGCGGAACCACAGCGCGTTGCCCGCGGGCAGGCGGCGGAACAGCGCCACCAGGCCGTCGCGGGCGACGACGACGCCGTGTCCGGCGAGGACGGTCATGGCGACCACGACGATGGCGGCGAAGCGCCACCGGTCGTTCCACCAGAAGCCGGTGAGCAGCGCGACGAGCGGGCCCTTGTACGACGTGGTCAGCACGAACAGGCCGGAGAAGACCAGGCCGCCGGCGAGCCACCAGTACATCGGCCGCAGGCCCTTGATCCCGACGACGCCGAGGATCATCAGCGCGACCAGCCACCACTGCGGGCGCTGCGCCTCGTGGCCGAGGAAGAACAGCTGCCCGAGCGCGTCGGCGGCGTTGGCGTACAGCGGCCACTCGAACGTGCCGCTCGACGCCGTGCCCGCCATGCCGAGCAGCTGCGGCACCGCGTTGATCCCGGCGATGACACCGGTGACGAGCAGCAGGCCGAGCTCGGGCAGCGACACCTTGCGCGCCTGGATCCAGCGCTGCACGAGGTAGCAGGTCCCGAAGATCATGCCGGTCAGCGTCACGCTGGGGTGCAGCGAGACGAGGCCGCAGAACCCGACGGCCGCGGGCAGCACCAGCGACCAGCGGCGGCGGTCCAGCATGGTGATGAACATGGCCAGGAACGCGGGCATCAGCGCGAGGCCCGTGCCGAACGGCCAGATCGGGCCGAAGAACTCGAGGTCGTACGGGAAGGCGGAGAACATCGCGGCGGCCAGCGCGGTCGCCCCGGCCAGCAGCGGACGGCCGCCGGCCACCCGGACGACGGCGGCGACGCTCAGCGACAGCAGACCGGCGAGCACGGCGGCCATCGAGTTCAGCACGACGGTGATCGGCGCGCCGGTGATGCCCAGCGCGGTGGCGGCCACCACGTGGAAGCCGTTGGGGTAGAAGAAGCCCGTGTTGGCGAAGTCGTTGATGTTGCGCAGGGCCGGCGGGTTCGACTGACCGGTCTCCTCGATGAACCGCACCGCGTTGGCGTGGAACATCGCGTCCCAGAACTGGTGCACGTCCGTCAGCCCGTGCGTCGCGCGTGCGGTGATGAACACGCCGATCGCGGCGGCGGCCAGGACGGCGCCCGCGATGCCCGCGTGCTGCCACAGCGCCCACGGCACGATCCTGGGCTCGGCACCGCTCCAGCGGCGGGTCAGCAGCCGCGTGCCCAGCACGACCAGGGCGATCACCGCGGTCGCGAGCAGCATGCCCCAGATCGACCACCGCCCGAGCAGCACCGGGACGACCGGCCCCGCCACGGCGACGACGCCGTAGGTGAGCAACGGCGCGGTCGCGGCCAGGACCCATCCGCGCAGCCCCGCCGCCAGCCCGATCAGCAGACCGGGAACCAGCAACAGGGGCAGCAGGACGCCCAACACGCTTGCCTGGGCACTCATCGGGTTTGCCTTTCAGTAGACCCGCTGAGCACGCGGGACGAGACCCACTGTATTCGCCGGGCCGATCAGACCTTTTCGGGCACCCGATCGCCGACCGGCTCCACCGGCGGCGGCGAGACGGTCACCGGCGCGAGCGGGGTGTCGACCATGCGCCGCATCTTCTTGCGCGCGGGTTCCTCGACGAACCGCCACATCAGGTAGCCCGCCACGCAGACGACGACCGGCAGCAGCGGCACGAGGACGTGGAACGCGAGCTGCCCGCCACCGAGGACGCCCGGCCACACGGCCTGCGCCTTCCAGACGACCTCGATGATCAGCATGTGCACGAGGTAGACGCTGTACGAGTAGTGCCCGCCGGTCACGACCGGCTGGTACGACAGCAGCCGCGCGGGACCACCGCTGGCGAGCGCCAGGGCGAGCAGCAGCGGCGGGAAGAGGAAGACGACGACCACGGCGGCGTTCGGCCGGTCGATCGCGTGCGCGCCGTAGAGGACGGCGACCAGGGCCACGAGCAGGACGTACGACCAGATCGTGCCCGCGCGGTCGGTCTGGCGGGTGCGCGGGATGCGGCGCAGCACCAGGCACATCAGGCTGCCCGCGACGAACGCGCCGAGCAGGCGCATCATCCACGTGTAGTCGATGCCGTAGAGGCCGCCGCCGGCCGCCGTGAAGATCACGACGGGGAACACGGCGACCATCGCGAGCACCATGAGCTGGCGGTTGCGGGTCACCCGGCCGACGCGGGCGAGCAGCAGCACGATGAACGGGAACAGGCAGTAGACGAACCACTCGGCGCTGACCGACCACGCCGGGCCGTTCCAGGTCAGCCGGTCCGCGTCCGGTGAGGTCCACAGCACGACCATGAACAGCTGCCGCAGGTAGCTGATGACCGTGAACTCGTCGGGCGCCACGGGGTCGTCGCTGCCCAGCGCCAGCAGGCCGCCGTGCCAGAGCGCGGCGATGTTCAGCGTCACGAAGTAGACGGGCCACACGCGGGACAGGCGCGCCCAGAAGAACATCCGGGTCTTCGCCCGGTCGATCCGGTGGCCCATCTTGTCGACGTAGTTGAGCGTGAGCACGAACCCGCTCAGCCCGAAGAACAGGTCGACGCCGAGGTCGCCGTTGTGCAGGATCGGCCACAGCACCTTGGCCACACCGGGGTACTCGCTCGCGATGTTGCCCCTCAGGTGGAACACCACGACCCACAGCGCCGCGACGATGCGCAGGCCGGTGAGGGGCAGGATCTCACCGCGAGCGGACACGAACTTCGGGCTGACGCCGTTGGCCGGTGCAGGCATGGCGCTGAGGGTACTGGCCACGGCTCAGGCCGGATTCGGCACCGGCAGGGGCACCGGTTCGAGCACGACCGGCTCGGCGACCTGCGCGTTCTTCCCGGCCTCCGCCCGCCGGCCGAGCCGGGCGACGACCCGGCGGCCGACCTCGATCATCGGCTGCTCGACCCAGCGGAAGAGCAGGTCCGCGATCAGCAGCGCCACCACCGTCACGACGAGCGCGGTGAACGTGCGCTCGACCCGGAACATCGGGAACGTCGCCATCACGAACATCGCCGCGAACTGCTGCACGAGGTAGAGGGAGTAGGAGCGCTCGCCGACGAACGCCATCGGCCGGGTGCTGAAGAACCGCACGAGCGGCCCGCCCCCGAGCACGCTCGGCAGCAGCAGGCACATCACGACGGCGTAGGAGAGGACCGCCGACGTGTCGGAACCGGTGAGCCCGATCTGCCACGGCGCGGAGAACTGCACGACGACCAGCAGCGGCAGGAAGACGAAGCCCAGCCACGGCCGGGTCAGGCCGCGCAGCACGGCGAAGCCCTTCGGGTCGTGCAGCACGATCGCCAGCACGCAGCCCATGAGGATGACGACGTAGGACGACGTGCCGTGGGTGTAGAAGGGCACGGTCATCGCGGCGACGAGCAGGGCGATCGCGCCGAACGCGATGCCGAGCCGCCTGCGCAGCGGGACCACGCCGGCGGCGAACGCGAGCAGCGGCCACACCAGGTAGAACTTCTGCTCGATCGCGAGCGTCCACGAGTGGCCGAAGACGTGCCCGTAGGCGATGTACTCGTTGTTGAACGTCGCGTAGTAGGGCAGGACCTCGGCCATCGCCGTCAGCTGCCACTCGTCGCGCCAGTAGTAGAGCAACGCCGTCGCGCCGAGCACGACGTAGTAGACCGGCATGAGCCGGAACACGCGCCGCAGGTAGAAGTTCCGCACCGATGCGCGGCCCTTGCGGCCCTCCTCGCGCAGGGCGAGGGTCGTGATGAGGAAACCGGAGAGCACGAAGAACAGCTGGACGCCCAGCCAGCCCGCGACGGGGTGCCACGTCTTGCCGCCGAAGTGCTCGAACACCACCATCACCGCGGCGACGGCGCGCAGTCCGTCGAGGGCCGGGAATCTTCGCAGCGCCAGGTAGCCGGCGTGGGTGAGCTGTGCCATGTGCGTCCTCGGGAGGTGAGCCGGGCTGCGGCTCGACCACATCGCGCGCGTCGGGGGAGAGTCGCGATGGAGAGCGCAGGGATGACCGCGTTGCGTCGCGGACCGGGGGAGGATGCCACCACGATCGGGCTATCCCGAGAGTTTGCTGAAGTTTTCGTCAACGCGGAGTCACGGTCGCTGGGCCGAACGGTCTAGTTGGATGCTTGCGCGGGGCCTCCGTGTGAGTGCCGGTACCATCGGCTTCGCTCGGCTCCCCATTCGCGGTGAGCGTGGATCGACCCCACCCGAGAGACGTGACGGACAAGCCAAGAAACCAGAAGCCGACCGCTGTGTTCGAGGTGCTCGACGACAGCGGCGTCGGCCTGAGCGACGGCGAAGCTCTCCTCGACGGCCGGGAACGCCGCCTCGTCGAGGGCGCCGCCAACTTCTACGCGCTGGCAGGACCGGGGCAGACCTTCCGCCTCACGGTGCTGCGCGGACCGGCGGGCACGATGCCCGCGCTGACCGACGAGGACCGCACGACGATCGAGTGGGAGGACGACCGCGAGGTCGTCGGTTCCCTGGTGGTGCGCAGTCTCGTGCACACCACCGCCGACCACTCGCCGTCCGACGGGCTCGTCGACATCGCCGTCGACGTCGGCGGCGCCCCGCAGTCGGTCACGGCCTACCACCAGCTGACCGGTGTCCTCGGCAAGGCCCGCAAGGCCGTCCGGTTCCTCGCGCCCGTCCAGTTCGACGCGCTGCGCCAGTTCCGCACGGACATGGTCGAGCGCAAGGGCCGCGACGTGCCGCGCAAGGCGCCGATCCGGCTGTCCCGCGGCGCCACGGCCACCGCGCACGGCGACACGCCGGCCATCCTCTTCGGCCTGCACTGGCTGGAGCTGGGCGGTGCCGAGCGCTGGGCGGTCGACACGATCCGCCTCGCCAAGGAGGCCGGCTTCACGCCGATCGTGGTCACCGACCGCGACTCCGCGCAGGAGTGGATCACGCGTCCCGAGCTCGACGGCGCGCTCGTCGTCCCGCTGACGCTGCCGCTCGACCCGAAGCAGGAGTCCGCGTTCCTCAACGGCCTGCTGTCGACCTACGACGTGCGGGGCATCCACCTGCACCACTGCACGTGGCTCTACGACAAGCTGCCGTGGATCAAGTCGATCCGCCCGGACATCCCGGTCGTCGACTCGCTGCACGTGCTCGAGTGGCGCACCGGCGGGTTCGTCGACATCTCGGTGCGGCTGTCGAACATGGTCGACCAGCACCACGTGATCTCGCCGCAGCTGCGCGACTACCTGATCGGCAAGCACGGCCTGAACGCCGACAAGGTCGTCTTCGCCACGCTCGCGGGCCTCACCACCGGCTCCATCGCGGTGGGCGGCTCCGGGGAGACCGAGAGCAACCCGTTCACGGTGGCGTTCGTCGGCCGGTTCACCCAGCAGAAGCGCCCGTACCTCTTCCTGCAGCTCGCCGCCGAGCTGAAGAAGAACTCGCCGCGCGAGGTGCGGTTCATCGTCCACGGCCACGGAGAGCTGGCCGCCGAGGTGAACAGCCTCGTCGCCCGCCTGGGCGGTGCCGTCGAGCTGCGCGGTGCCGACCACCCGGTGAGCGACACCTTCCGCGACTCCGACGTGCTCGTCATCTCATCGGACAACGAGGGGCTCACCCTCACGTCCTTCGAAGCGACGGCAGCGGGCGTGCCCGTCGTGTCGGCGGACGTCGGCTCGCAGTCGTCGCTGATCGCCGACGACCTGCTGTGCCCGCGTCACCCCTACGCCTTCGTCCAGGCCGCCGCGGCCCGGATCCGCACCATGATGACCTCTCCCGACCAGCGCAAGACCTGGCTCGACGAGCAGGCCGCCAAGGCCGAGGCCTTCGCGAAGCTGCCGCGTGCCGAGGACTGGACGCGCGACCTCTACCAAGGATGGCTCAAGTGAGCACTGTCGCCGCCGTTGTCGTCACCTACAACCGCAAGGACAAGCTCACAAAGGTCCTCGACCACGTCCTCGCGCAGACCCGCCGGCCCGAGTGGCTCGTCGTCGTCGACAACGCCTCCACCGACGGCACCGACGAGGTGCTCAAGGAGTACGAGCAGATCGACGGCGTCGTCGTCGTGCGGCTCAAGGACAACACCGGTGGCGCGGGTGGTTTCGCGACCGGCATGAACAAGAGCTACGAGCTCGGCGCGGACTTCATCTGGATCATGGATGACGACTGCTACGCCAACTCGGACGCCCTCGAGGAGCTCATCAACGGGCACGCCAAGGCCGAAGAGGCCATGGGCATGCAGCTCCCGTACGCCTGCTCGCTCGTCAAGTGGGTCGACGGCAACATCTGCGAGATGAACAACCCGGGCACCACCTGGGACTGGGGCAAGCTGATCGCGAAGGGCCAGGAGAACGTCCTGGTCACGCACTGCTCGTTCGTCTCGGTGCTGTTCCCGCGCTGGGCGCTCACCAAGTTCGGCCTGCCGCTCACGGAGTACTTCATCTGGTTCGACGACCAGGAGTACACCCTGCGCATCACCAAGGCGGGCCCCGGCGTGCAGGTGCTGCGCAGCGTCGTCGTCCACGACCTCGGCGTGAACCGCGGCGTGAACTTCGGCGACGCCAACGCGTCGAACCTGTGGAAGTTCGAGTACGGCGCGCGCAACGAGTCGTCGTTCCGCCTGCACCACGAGAACCCGGTGTCCTGGCTCAAGTTCCTCGCCCGGCTGGTGCAGGGTCTGCGCCACGGCAACGTGCCCTGGTCCATTCGGGCCAAGCTCTTCCGCAAGGTCGTCGAGGGCATCGCCTTCAACCCGAAGCCGAAGATGCCGCGTTCCGTTCTCTGATCCGAGATCAATTCGTGGCAAGGGCCCCTCGGCGAATTCGCGCCGGGGGGTCCTTGTAATCTGCGGGCGTGAACCTCGCGGGTTATGACCTCGTTGTCGTCGGATCTGGTTTCTACGGCCTCACCGTCGCCGAACGCGCCGCCAGCACACTCGACAAGCGCGTGCTGGTGATCGAACGGCGCGACCACATCGGTGGGAACGCCTACTCCGAGAAGGAACCGGAGACCGGGATCGAGGTGCACCGCTACGGCGCGCACCTGTTCCACACCTCCAACAAGCGCGTGTGGGACTACGTCAACCAGTTCACGGAGTTCACCGGCTACCAGCACCGCGTGTTCGCGATGCACGCCGGTCAGGCCTACCAGTTCCCGATGGGCCTCGGCCTGCTGTCCCAGTTCGTCGGCCGCTACATGTCGCCGGAGGACGCGCGGGCGTGGGTCGCGGAGCAGGCCTCCGAGATCGACTCGAAGGACGCGAAGAACCTCGAGGAGAAGGCGATCTCGCTGGTCGGCCGCCCCCTCTACGAGGCGTTCATCAGGGACTACACCGCCAAGCAGTGGCAGACGGACCCGAAGGAGCTGCCCGCGGCGGTCATCGCCCGCCTGCCGGTGCGCTACAACTTCGACAACCGCTACTTCAACGACACCTACGAGGGTCTGCCGAAGGACGGCTACACCGCGTGGCTCGAGAAGATGGCGGACCACCCGAACATCGACGTGAAGCTCTCCACGGACTACTTCGAGGTGCGTGACGAGATCCCCGCGGGTGTCCCGGTCGTCTACACGGGCGCGCTGGACCGCTACTTCGACTACTCCGAGGGCTGGCTCGGCTGGCGCACGCTCGACTTCGAGCAGGAAGTCCTGCCGATCGGCGACTTCCAGGGCACGCCGGTCATGAACTACAACGACGCGGACGTCCCGTACACCCGCATCCACGAGTTCCGCCACTTCCACCCGGAGCGCGAGTACCCGTCGGACAAGACGGTCATCGTCCGCGAGTTCTCCCGCGCCGCGGAGAAGGACGACGAGCCGTACTACCCGATCAACACGGCCGAGGACCGCACCAAGCTCGAGCGCTACCGCGAGCTCGCGAAGGCGGAGGCCGCCCAGCGCAACGTGATCTTCGGTGGTCGCCTGGGCACCTACAAGTACCTCGACATGCACATGGCGATCGGGTCGGCGCTCACGGTGTTCGACAACAAGATCGCGCCGTTCTTCACGGAGAACAAGCCGCTGAACGGCTCGCTCGACGACTGATCAATGGTGTGCAGAAAGGCCCGGCCGCATTGACGGCCGGGCCTTTTCGCTTTTCTCTCAGCCCTTCACGCCGGTTTCCGTCACCCCGCGCACCAGCCACCGCTGCAAAGCGAGGAAAACGACGACGAGCGGCAGGACCGACACCGCCGCCGCGAGGAAGAGCTGCACGACGTCGATCGACTGCGAGGTCAGGAACGTCGACAACGCGACCTGCACGGTCCACGAGTCCTGGTCCTGCGCGATCACCAACGGCCACAGGAACTGGTTCCAGCTCGTCACGAACGCGATGACACCCAGCGCGGCGAAGAACCCCTTCGAGTTCGGCACGACGATCCGCCAGTACGTGCCCCAGTGCCCGAGCCCGTCGATCCGCGCCGCCTCTTCGAGCTCCCGCGGAAAGGTCAGGAAGTACTGGCGGAACAGGAAGGTCGTGAAACCGCTGAAGAGACCGGGAACCACGAGCCCGCGCAGGTCCGACACCCAGCCGAGCGTCGAGACCACCACGAACGTCGGCACGAACGTCACCGCCGCCGGGATCATCAGCGTCGCGACCACCAGGTACAGCACCACGTTCGCGTACCGGTAGGGGATGCGCGCGAGCCCGTACCCCGCGAGGCCGCACAGCAGCAGCTGCCCGGCGGTCTGCAGCACGGCGACGACGAGCGAGTTGACCATGCTGCGCACGAGCGGCACCGCGGGGTCGGCGAACAGCTCCGCGAAGTTCTCCCAGCGGACCTCGGCCGGCCAGAACGTCCAGTCCGGCGAGGTGATCTCCTGCTCGGTCGCCAGCCCGTTGCGCAGCACCAGGTAGAACGGCACGAGGAACAGCACCGCCGCCATCGACAGCGCCAGGTACCGGAGGGCCTTCACCGCGTGATCACCCGCCCCTGCACCAGCGTCACGCCGGCGATCAGCAGGGTCAGGAGCACCGCGCCCGCGCTGCCGTGGCCGAAGTCCTGCCCACCCGACCCCAGGGCCGTGTAGTAGAGGTAGATCAACGGCGGCCGGGCGAACGGCGGGTAGCCGCGGTCGGTGCCCAGCACGTTGTAGAACTCGTCGAACGCCTGGTACGCCGCGATGAGCAGCAACAGCAGCACGGCCACCGACGTCGTGCGCAGCTGCGGCATCGTGATGTACCGCAACGTCTGCCAGCCGCGGCCGGCGCCGTCGATCCACGCCGCCTCGTAGAGGTGCCGCGGGATCCGTTGCAGGCCCGCGATGAACAGGATCATGTAGAACCCCAGCTGCAGCCACAGCCGCAGCGTCACGAGCACCAGCCAGTACCAGGGCGGGGACGTCGAGACCGTCCACGCCACCGGCTCGGCGCCGAACCACCCCAGGACCGTGTTCGCGAGGCCGAACCGCACGCCGTTGAAGATCGAGAGCTTCCAGACCAGCGACGCCACCACGTACGAGCACGCCGTCGGCAGGAAGAAGACCGACCGGAAGAACGCCTGCATGAAGCGGATCTGGTTGACCAGCAACGCGAGCGCGAGCGCCAGCACGAACGTCAGCGGCACGATGAACGCCGCGAACACGCTGAACGTGCCGATGCTCGCCAGGAACGGCCCGTCGGTGAGCATGTCGGCGTAGTTGCGCAGGCCTACGAACTCGCTGGGCGTCACCGTGTTGCGCGCCTCGAAGAACGACAGCAGCAGGCTCCACCCGATGGGCACGTAGACGAACACGAGCAGCCCCACCGCGAACGGGCCCACGAACAGCCAGAACGCCCGAGCGCGTCTCATCCGTACAGGCGCTTCAGCTCGTCCCGCACCTTCGAGGCCGCGCCCTTGAGCTCCGCGTCGGCCGGGGCGCCGTCGCGCACCACCCGCGACACGGCGTCGTTGAACGCGGTCCGCATCACCGAGGTCCAGTCCGGCGGGTTGGACGCCTTCGCGTTGTCCCGCACGAACTCCACCGCGTCCGCCGCCGGACCGGAGGTCAGCTTCGACGCCTTCGCCGCGATGCTCTCGCGCGGCGGGATGTGGAAGCCGTAGCTCAGGTTGAAGTCCTCCTGGTACTCGGTCTGCCCGATCCAGAGCCACCGCACGAAGTCCTTGGCCACCTCGACCTGCTTCGACTTGGCGTTGACCATCGCGCCGAACGCCCCGACCGGCACGCTGGGAGCACCGCTCGCGGTGAGCTTCGGGAACGGCAGCACGCCGAAGTCGTCGCCGAGCGCCTTCTGCACGGCCGGCACCGCCCACAACCCGGTCCACTGCATGGCGACCAGCCCCTGCGTGAACGCGTCCGGCTCCGCCCAGTCCTTCACCGCGCCGAGCAGCAGGCTGCCGCTCGTGTAGAGGTCGCGGAGCTTGCCGATCGCCGTCGCCGCGGCCGGGTCGTCGAACCCGACCTGGTGTTCGCGCACGTAGTCGAGGCCCGCCGACCACAGCGCGGGCCCGCCCAGCACGCCGCCACCGCCGTCGTTGCCCGCGAAGAGCCCCTTGACGCCGTCCTTCGTGAGCCGCCGGGACGCGTCGACCAGTTCGTCCACGGTGGACGGCGGCTGGACGCCCGCCGCGGCGAACATGCTCTTGCGGTAGAACAACATCTGCATGTCCACGGCCTGCGGGATGCCGTAGACCTTCCCGTCGACGGTGTGCGTGTCGAGGATCGACTTCGTGAAGTCGTCCTTCGCGTCACCGAGGAGGTCGTCGAGCGGCACGTACTGGCCCGCCCTGACCGCGCTGACCTGCGGGGTGGACTCGAAGACGTCCGGTCCGCCGCCGGAGAGCAGGCTCGTCGCGAGCTTCGAGTCGTAGTCGCCGGGGTTCCACTGCACCTGGACGGGAACCCTGGTGTACGCCGCGGCGTAGCGCTGCACGGCTTCCTGCACGCCCGGCTCGCCGTAGGCGTGGTACCACTGCTTGAGGGCCTGGCCGTCGCCTCCGCGGCCGGTGTTGGAACCGCAGGCCGCCAGCAGCGCGCTCGCACCGGCCAGGGACAGGAGTCTGCGTCGGGAGATCACGCGTCCCGTCTTACTCCGATCACCTCGGGTGCGCGAGCGGTTACCCGAAGTCGCCACAGGGCGGGATCGACGACCCCGCCCCCTCGACCCGGCTCACTTGCGGAAGAAGCGCTCCCGCTGACCGAGCCGCACGAGCTTCAGCCACTCGACGAACGCCTTCGGGTCGCGCTTCACGGCGAGGAAGTACAGCCCGAAGCGGAACACCTCCAGCGCGCCCAGCTTGCGCATGCCCGGCTGCGACAGCAGGTAGCCGCGGTTGCGGTAGGTGTAGTACCGCTTGACCTGGTTCTCCGGGTCCTGCGCGTGGAACCGGCCGCCCAGCATCGGCTTGAACTCGTCCGAGCCGTCCGGGTGCACGTAGGCGACCCGCAGCGACGTGCCGAACGGCAGGCCGGAGCGGACCATCCTGCGGTGGATCTCCACCTCGTCGCCGCGGAAGAACAGCCGGTAGTCCGGCACGCCCACCACGTCGAGCGTCGAGGCGCGGAACAGCGCGCCGTTGAACAGCGAGGCGATCCCCGGCAGGAAGTCCGTGCCGAGATCCGCCGCCGAGCGCTTCCACGTGAGGCCGCGGCGCAGCGGGAACGCGAGCTTGTCCGGGGAGTCGATGTTCGTGACCACCGGCGAGATCTCGGCCAGCTTGCGCCGTTCGGCCTCCTCCATCAGCACGGCCAGCACGTTCTCGTCGGCCGGCCGGCCGTCGTCGTCCGCGAGCCACACCCAGTCCGCGCCCAGCGAGAGCGCGTGCAGGATGCCGAGCGCGAACCCGCCGGCGCCACCGAGGTTGCGGTGCGACGGCAGGTAGGTCGTGGGAAGCGGGCACTGCTCCACGAGGTCGTCGACCGGCTGGTCGGGACCGTTGTCGACGACGACCAGGTGGTCCGGGACCCGTGTCTGGGTGGCCAGCGCCTTGAGCGACTCGGCGAGCAGCTCCCTGCGGTGGCGGGTCACCACCACCGCGACGACGGAGCCCTTGGGCAGTGCCTGGAGGTTCACGGTCTATTCGCCGCCATTTCCGCTGAGGACGGGAGAGGAGTAGCCGAGCCTCGCGATCTCCTCGGGGCTCATGCGCTCGAAGGGGTCGTGGCCCTTGTACCCGGTGAGCACCTCGCGCAGCCCGCCGTGCATCTTCACGCGGCCCTCGTCCATCCAGATCGCGCTGTCGCAGAAGTCCAGCAGCGTCTCGTCGGAGTGGTTCGCGAACACGAGCAGACCGGACCGCTTCACGAGGTCCTTGAGGCGGTCGCGGGCCTTCGCCATGAACGCCGCGTCGACCGCGCCGATGCCCTCGTCGAGCAGCAGGATCTCCGGGTCGATGGACGTGACCACGCCGAGCGCGAGGCGCACCCGCATACCCGTGGAGTACGTGCGCAGCGGCATCGACAGGTAGTCGCCGAGCTCGGTGAACTCCGCGATGTCGTCGACCCGCTTCTCCATCTCCTTGCGGGTCATCCCGAGGAAGAGGCCGCGGATCATGATGTTCTCGTACCCGGAGATCTCCGGGTCCATGCCGACGCCGAGGTCGAAGACCGGCGCGACCTTGCCGACGATCCGCTGGCTGCCGCGCGTGGGCTCGTAGATGCCCGCGAGCAGCCGCAGCAGCGTCGACTTGCCGGCGCCGTTGTGGCCGACCAGGCCGACGCGGTCGCCGTGCTTGAGCGAGAGCGTGATGTCGTGCAGCGCCTCGATGATCGGGACGCGGCCCTCGGAGCCGATCTTGCCGCCGACCTTGCCGAGCGCGAGCTTCTTCAGCGACCTCGACTTCGCGTCGAAGATCGGGAAGTCGACGGACGCGTTCCAGACGTTGATGCTGACCATGGTGTGCCGACCTCCTCTAGACCCAGTACGAGACGCGGGCGCGCCAGTTGCGCAGCGCCACGAGCGCGAGCGCCCAGCCGACGACCGTGAGGCCGCCGACGATCGCCCAGTGGTGCCAGTCGATGACGTGGCCGAGCAGCGGTGCCCTGACGACCTCGAGGTAGTGGTACACCGGGTTCAGCTCCGCGATGAGCACGCGCCAGCCGCCGTTGCCGCCGCTGACCTTGTTGAGGACACCGGCGTGCCAGACGATCGGCGTCATGAAGAACACCAGGTTGATGAAGCTGTGCACGACCGGCGGGATGTCGCGGAACCTGGTGCTGATGATGCCGAAGAGCAGCGAGATCCACACGCCGTTGATCGCCAGCAGGGCGAAGCCGGGGATGGCGAGCAGGATCTCCCAGCTGACGCCCGGCTTCATCTCCGGGTCGTTGCCCATCATGTACGGGTGGCTCAGCGTCGTGAAGAAGATCGCCAGCACCGCGACGTAGACGACGAGGTTGTGCAGGAAGAACAGCGTCTGCCGCCACACCAGCCGCAGCACGTGCACCGTGATCGGCGCCGGGAGGTGTTTGATCAGCCCCTCGTTGGCGATGAAGACCTCGGTGCCCTCGTTCACGCAGCCGAGGATGAAACCCCAGATGACGAAACCGACGGTGACGTACGGCAGGAACGTCGCGATGTCCTCGTTGAACAGCTGCGAGTACAGCAGGCCGAGGGCCAGCGCTGTGGTACCCATCGAGATGGTGATCCACAGCGGCCCGATGACCGACCGGCGGTAGCGCTGCTTGATGTCCTGCCAGCCCAGATGGCCCCACAGCTCCCGGTGCTGCCAGGCCGTCTTGATGTCCTCGAAGGCGCGGGCGAACGTCCTGGAGTTCGCGGCAGGGGGTGCCTCGGGATGGTCGAGCGTACTGGTGGCTTGCACGAGGACTGAGCGTACCGGCGAGTTCACTGAGGCCTCGCCCCCGGTCGGTCACGGGGAGGTCAACGTCCGGATTCGCCCGGTACCCGTGTGATTTTCACGATCACCTGCTCGTGGTCGGACGAATACCCCGCGTAGTCGAACTCGATGCCGGTCTCGGTCACGAACTCCGTCCAGGCCTTGTGCTCGTGGTCGCGCCAGCCCTGGTAGTTGAAGTACTCGTCGAACAGCACGACCGACCCGGTCCGCAGCCGCGAGCCCACGTGCTCCAGCACCGTCTTGGTCGAGGAGTACAGGTCGCAGTCGACGTGCAGGAACGCGACGGGCCCGGTGTGCTCGGCCGCGAAGCCCGGCAGCGTGTCGTCGAACCAGCCCGCGATCAGCTCGGCGCCCGGCACGTCCGGGAGCTGCTCGACGCCGAACGCGCCCGCCTCGAACCCGGTCCGCCAGTCCTCGGGCAGCCCGGTGAAGGAGTCGAAGCCGTAGACCTCGCGGCCGCCGGCGGCGTTGGCGATGATCTTCAGCGTGGTGCCGGTGTAGACGCCGAACTCGAGGACCATGCCGTCGGTGTCGAGCAGGCTCAGCGCGTGGTGCAGCGTGGCGTGCGGGTCCGGGAAGTTCGGCGCGGTCCGCATGTTCTCGAGCGCGAACCCGGCGCTGTCCGCCGCGGCGTCGCGTTCGGCCGCGAACAGCAGGTCCCTGCGTTCGCGGTGCTCGAAGTTCGCGGTCAGCTCCGCGAGCCGGTCGCCCTGGTAGCGGATCGCCTCGTTGAGCTGGTGCTGGAGGTCGTCGATGCGCCCCTGCTGGACCGCGTGGTAGGGCTGGACGACCTCGTCGATCGCCCGCATCAGCTTCTCGCGGAGGGCCTTGCGGACATAGCCGGGTTGCAGGCTCCGGCGAACCTTGTCGAGCACGTTCGACTCCTCACACCACACCGAGTAGTGGGCCGCATGCTAGGGCCCACGAACGGGTTAGAGGTACTGCCCCGTTCCCTTGCCGGTAGGACCGCTGTCCGTGCCGTCGCCGCCGCCGGCCGGGAGCGCGCGCCCCCGCATGTGCTCGAGCTGCGACCGCGCCGCCATCTGCTGGGCGAACAACGCCGTCTGGATGCCGTGGAAGAGGCCCTCCAGCCAGCCGACGAGCTGGGCCTGCGCGATCCGCAGCTCGGCGTCGGACGGGGTGCCGTCCTCGGTGAACGGCAGCGACAGCCGCTCCAGCTCGTCGCGCAGCTCCGGCGCGAGACCGTCCTCGAGCTCCTCGATCGAGCGCTTGTGGATCTCCTTGAGGCGGTTGCGGCTAGCCTCGTCCAGAGGCGCCGCCCGCACCTCCTCCAGCAGCTGCTTGATCATCGTGCCGATCCGCATGACCTTCGCCGGCTGCTCGACCATGTCGGTGATGTCGCCGTCCTGGCCGCCGACGATTACGACGGGCTGCTCCTGGTTCATGGTCTCCATCCTCGCGTCTGCGGTCTCTCCGCGGTCAACCGGGTGGGGCTGCTCGACACCGCGTTTGCGTTCATACGTACGGTGTGGGTCATGGCGTTCGACGTCGCACGGGTACGGGGGCTCTTCCCCGCGCTCGGTGACGGCTGGGTCCACCTGGACGCCCCGGCCGGCATGCAGGTGCCCGAACAGGTCGCCACCGCGGTCTCCACCGCGCTGCGCGCCCCCGTCTCCGGCCCCGGTGGCATCTTCCCCGCTTCCCAGCGCGCGCAGGGCATCGTCGACGCCGCCCGCCGTGCCGTGGCGGACCTCGTGGGCGCCGATCCCGCCGGAGTGGTGCTGGGGCCGTCGTCGGCGGTGCTGCTGCAACGCCTCGCCGACGCCATGACGGACGACTGGTTCATGGGCGACGAGGTCCTGGTCTCCCGGCTCGACCACCCGGCGAACATCGCGCCGTGGCTGCGCGCCACCCAGCGCACCGGCAGCGCCGTCAAGTGGGCCGAGATCGACATCGAGACGTGCGAGCTGCCGAGCTGGCAGTACGACGAGCTCGTCACCGACCGCACCAAGCTCATCGCCATCACCGCCGCGTCCGGCGTCGTCGGCACCCGGCCGGACCTCGGCAAGATCTCCGCCGCGGCCCGCGCGCACGGCTCGCTGATGGTCGTCGACGCCTCCTCGGCAGCGCCGTTCGTGCCGCTCGACATCGTTGGCATGGGCGCCGACGTGGTCGCCCTGTCCGCGGGCCAGTGGGGCGGCCCGCCGGTCGGCGCGCTGGTGTTCCGCGACCCGTCGGTGCTGGAACGGCTGCCGTCGGTCTCGGTCGACCCGGCCGCCCGCGGACCGGAACGGCTCGAGCTCGGGCCGCACGCGTACCCGATGCTCGCCGGGCTCGTTGCATCGGTGGAGTACCTGGCGGACCTGGACGACGCGGCGTCCGGCACGCGGCGGGAGCGCCTGCTCACGTCGCTCGGCTCCGTGAAGGCCTACCAGGCGGGGCTGCTCGCCAACCTCATCAACGAGCTGCGCTCGCTGCGGCACGTGATGGTGATCGGCGACGCCATGCGACGGGTGCCGGCGCTGGCGTTCTCGATCACGGGGGTCAAGGCGCAGGACGGCGTCGAGCACCTCGCGTCGCGGGGCGTCTGCGCGTTCGCCGACCCCGGCCAGTACGGGGTGTTCTCGGTGCTGGGGGTGGGCGAGATCGGCGGCGCCATCCGCGTGGGGCTCGCGCACTACACGAACGCGGTCGAGATGGACGACCTGGTCAGGGCGGTCGCCGAACTGGCGTGACACTCCGAGGAGATCCCGGCTTGGACGACCTGCTGGCCCGTGAGCTGGCTGATCTCTCCGCCCTGCAGCGCATCCGGTCGCTCGACACCGAGTACCTGCCCCGGCTCCCCGGCGACCTGCGCCCGTCCGCCCTCGTCGCCGTGATGGACGAGATCGTGCTCGGCGCGCGGACCGTCCTGGTCCAGCTGGGCTGCGGCTCCACGTCCGTCCTGCTGGCGAGGCTCGTGCGGCAACGCGGGTTCGGGCACCTGCTGTCGATCGAGCACGACGAGCGCACCGCCGCGTTCGTCGCTTCACAACTACGACGCGAAGGCCTGGGGTCGGTCGCCCGCGTGGTGCACGCGCCGTTGTCGCGGCATCCGGCGGCCTTGTCGCGCCACGGCCAGTGGTACGCGCCGCAGCAGGTGCACGACGAGGTGCTCGCGTACGTCGACCGGTTCGGGCTGGTGGACCTGCTGCTGGTGGACGGCCCGGGGTTCGGCGACTCGCGCTACCCGGCCCTGCCGGTGCTGCGGGCCGTGCTGGCGCCGGGCGCGACCGTGCTGGCCGACGACGTGGACCGGCCCGACGAGCAGGCCGTGCTGGCGCGCTGGTCCGAGGAGTTCGGGCTGGAGTTCCGCACGACTCCCCGGACCGCGCTGGGCACCTCTACCGTTCCCGCCTGAGCAGGACCTTGCCGAACACGTCGCCGGTCTCCAGCAGCCGGTGCGCCTGCGCCGCGTCGGACATCGGCACCACCCTGCCGACGATCGGCTGCACGGCGCCGCTGCCGACGAGCGGCCACAGGTGCTCGCGGACCTGCGCGACGATCGCGCCCTTGTTCTCCACCGACCGACCGCGCAACCCGGCCGCCATCACCGTGGCGCGCTTGGCCAGCAGCTTCCCGATCGGCAGCTCGCCCTTCACCCCGCCCTGCATGCCGATGATCATCAGCCGGCCGTCCGGCGCGAGCACGTCGATGTTGCGGGGCAGGTAGGCGGCGCCCATGTTGTCGAGCACGACGTCGGCGCTCTTCACCTCGGCCACGAAGTCCTGCGTCCGGTAGTTGACGGTGAGGTCCGCGCCCAGCTCCCGGCACTTCGCGAGGCGTTCGTCGGACCCGGCCGTGGCCGCGACGGTCGCGCCGAGTGCCTTGGCGACCTGGATGGCGTGCGTGCCGATGCCGCCCGCGCCGCCGTGCACGAGCAACGTCTCACCGAGCTTGAGCCGGCCGTCCATCACGACGTTCGACCACACCGTGCACGCCACCTCGGGCAGCGCGGCGGCCGTCACGACGTCGACGCCCTGCGGCAGCGGGAGCACCTGCGGCGCTGGCACGACGACCTTCTCCGCGTAGCCGCCGCCGGCGAGCAGCGCGCACACCTCGTCGCCGACGCTCCAGCCCGTGACGCCCTCGCCGAGCTGGGCGATCGTGCCGGAGCACTCGAGGCCGATGATCTCCGACGCGCCCTTCGGCGGCGGGTACACGCCCTGGCGCTGCAACAGGTCCGCGCGGTTGACCGCACTCGCCGCGACGTCGATCAGCACCTCGCCGGGGCCGGGCACGGGGTCGGGGACCTCCGTCCACTCGAGCACGTCCGGGCCGCCGGGTTCGCGAACGGTGATGGCACGCATGCGGTCGACCGTAATACCGTTCGACACCTCCGGCACCATCGGATCATGGACCCCTGGCCTCTGCGACACCTGGTTCTCCGCACCCCGCGCCTCGAGCTGCGCCCGGACGACGACGAGGGCCTGTTCGAGCTCGTCGAGGTGGCGAAGGAAGGCGTCCACGAACCGGACGAGATGCCGTTCCTCGTGCCGTGGACGGACTGGCTCGCCGCCGACGGCGGCATGGACATGATCAAGCACTACTGGCAGACGCGCTCGACGTTCGCGGCGAAGGACTGGGCGATCTCCTTCCTGGCCCGCCACGAGGGCAGGGTCGTCGGCATGCAGGAGGTGAACGCGCAGAACTTCGGCGTGCTGCGCGAGGTGAACACCGGCTCGTGGCTCGGAAAGCGGTTCCACGGCACCGGACTCGGCACGGAGATGCGGATCGCCGTGCTGCAGTTCGCCTTCGACCACCTGGGAGCGACCGCCGCCCGTTCGGCGGCCTGGCTCGGCAACCACGCGTCGAACCGCGTCAGCGAGAAGCTCGGCTACGTGCACGACGGGACGCTCAGCGCCGCACCCCGCGGCGAACGCCTCGACCACGTGCGACTCCGCCTGGACGCCGCGAACCTCGTGCGTCCCGAGTGGGCCGTCGAGGTCGAGGGGCTCGCGGAGAGTGTCGACCTGCTCACGGCGTGAGGTCCCACCGACCGAAGGATTGTGTCCTGGGTCTCCTTCTTGTGAGGGTGCTGGAATCTCGAACGAAGGGGAACGTTCCATGTCCGGCAGAACCAAGCTGGCGACTGTGCTTGCCATCTCGGCACTAGTCGCAGCCCCTACCGCCACCGCGTCCGCCGCGGCTGAACCCGCTGGTCCCGCCCTCGCGAAGAAGCTCGCCAAGAAGGTCACCACCGAGGGCGTCAACCGGCACCTGATCGCGTTCCAGCGCCTCGCCGACCGCAACGGCGGCAACCGCGCCGCCCTGACCCCGGGCTACGACGCGAGCGTCGACTACGTCGCGGGCAAGCTCCGCGACCAGGGCTTCATCGTCTCCACGCCGACGTTCGACTTCGACGTCGCCGTCACCGACGCCGAACGGGCCACCGTCGCCGGCGTGAACTACCAGGCACTGATCATGACCGAGTCGCCGCAGACCCCGGTCGGCGGCGTGACGGGCCCGCTGCGCGTCGTCCCCGAGGACGCCACCACCGGCTGCGAGGCCACCGACTTCGCGGGCCAGGACTTCACCGGCTCCGTCGCCCTGATCCGCCGCGGCGGCTGCACGTTCGAGCAGAAGCACCTCAACGCGTTCGCCGCGGGCGCCATCGCCGTGCTGGTCTCGAACAACACCGCCGGCCCGCTGTCCAACGTGACGCTGACCAACCCCGGCAAGATCCCCACCGGCGGCGTCTCGCAGGCCGACGGCACCGCGCTCGCCGCCAGGGCGGGCTCCGCGGTCACCGTCGACATGCGCTTCCACACCGAGACCCGCACCCAGCGCAACGTCGTCGCGCAGACCCGCACGGGCCGCGCGAACAACGTCGTGATGGCGGGCTCGCACCTGGACAGCGTCGAGGTCGGCCCCGGCATCAACGACAACGGTTCCGGTTCCGCCGCCCTGCTGGAGACCGCGCTGCAGCTCGGTTCCAGCCCGAAGGTCGACAACGCGGTCCGGTTCGCCTGGTGGGGCGCCGAGGAGCGCGGCCTGATCGGCTCGACCGAGTACGTCCGGTCGCTGACGTTCGAGCAGCAGCTGGACATCGCGCTGTACCTGAACTTCGACATGGTCGGCTCCCCGAACGCCGCGTACTTCATCTACGACGGCGACAACTCCGACGGCGTCGGCGCGGGCGCGGGCCCGTACGGCTCGGCCCAGATCGAGAAGGCCTTCGCCGACTACTTCGCGGCCAAGGGCGTCCCGACCGAGGGCACGGACTTCTCCGGTCGTTCGGACTACGGCGAGTTCATCGCGCAGGGCATCCCGGCCGGTGGCCTGTTCACCGGCGCCGAGGGCGTGAAGACCGCGGCCCAGGCGGCGAAGTGGGGCGGCACGGCGGGCATCGCCTACGACCCGTGCTACCACTCGGCGTGCGACAACCTCGGCAACATCGACCGCACGGCCCTGGGCCGCAACGCGGGCGCCATCGCGTTCGTGACGGCGGCCTACGGCGTCTCGACCGAGGACGTCAACGGCGTGCCGCCGCGCTCGAAGCGCGCGGAGGCCCGTTCGTCGGCGGCGCTGTCGAAGGCGGCGCACGTGGGCGAGCACTCGCACGCGGCTGTTTCGTAGTTCTTCGCTGAAACGGTTCTTCGC
>NZ_JBHXCW010000106.1:0-25118 GCF_042725365.1 Lentzea sp. NPDC060358
TTTGACACCCCTCCTCGCGTGCAGCAAGAGCTGTGGCGCGACTCGTGACGGGGACTCCACCGCGGAGAGCTTCGCTCAAGAGCTAAAAGCTGCTCGGCTTCGCCTTCGCCTTCGCGGCGTCCTCGCCTTCGGCTTCGGCTTCGCGTGTTACGCGTTGCCGTCGAACAGGCTGGTCACCGAGCCGTCCTCGAAGACCTCCTGGATCACCCTGGCCAGCAGCGGTGCGATCGAGAGCACGGTCATGTTCGGGAAGCGCTTCTCCGCCGGGATCGGCAGCGTGTCCGTGAACACGACCTCGCGGGCGCCCGAGTCCTGCAGGCGTTGCGTCGCGGGGCCTGAGAGGATGCCGTGGGTCGCGGCGATGACCACGTCCGAGGCGCCCTCGTTCAGGAGTTGCTTCACGGCTCCCGCGATGGTGCCGCCGGTGTCGACCATGTCGTCGATCACGATGCAGAGGCGGCCCTCGACCTTGCCGACCACCCGGTTCGAGACGACCTCGTTCGGGCGGAGCGGGTCGCGGGTCTTGTGGATGAACGCGATCGGGGCGCCGCCCAGGGTGTCCGCCCACTTCTCGGCCAGCTTCGTGCGGCCCGAGTCGGGGGAGACGACGGTGATCTCGTGGCCCGCGTACTTGCCGCGGATGTGGTCCGCCAGCAGGGGCATGGCCCAGAGGTGGTCGACCGGGCCGTCGAAGAAGCCCTGGATCTGGGCCGTGTGGAGGTCGACCGAGACCAGGCGGTCAGCGCCCGCGGTCTTGAACAGGTCGGCGACCAGGCGGGCCGAGATCGGTTCGCGGCCGCGGTGCTTCTTGTCCTGGCGGCTGTACGGGTAGAACGGCATGATCACGGTGATGCGCTTGGCGCTGGCGCGCTTCAGGGCGTCGACCATGATCAGCTGTTCCATCAGCCACTGGTTGATGGGGTTCGTGTGCGACTGGATGACGAAGGCGTCGCAGCCTCGGACGGACTCCTCGAAGCGGACGAAGATCTCGCCGTTGGCGAAGTCGTAGGCCTGCTGCGGGGTCACCGTGACGTTGAGGTGCTTCGAGACCTCTTCCGTCAGTTCCGGGTAGGCACGCCCGCCGAAGAGCATCAGGTTCTTCTTCGGTGTGCCGGGCATCTGCGGGTTCACGGTCAGCGACCCTCCTCTGTCTTCTCGTCGGCATTCTGCTTCGCGAGGGCGTCTGCCGCTGCCTGGGCGGCGGCGGTGCCCTCACGACGGCTGAGGACCCAGCCTTCGAGGTTGCGCTGTGGGCCGCCGGACACCGCGAGTGCGCCCGGTGGGACGTCGCGGCGCAGGACGGTTCCGGCACCGGTGTAGGCGCCGTCGCCCACCGTCACCGGCGCCACGAACATGTTGTCCGAGCCGGTGCGGCAGTGGGAACCGACGATCGTGCGGTGCTTGTGCACGCCGTCGTAGTTGACGGTGACGGACGCGGCGCCGATGTTGCTGTGGTCGCCGATCGTCGCGTCGCCGATGTAGGACAGGTGGGGGACCTTCGAGCCGTTGCCGATCGTCGAGTTCTTGGTCTCGACGAACGTGCCGATCTTGCCCTTCACCCCTAGAGCGGTGCCTGGGCGCAGGTAGGCGAACGGGCCGACGGTCGCGTTGTCGCCGATCACCGAGTCGCTGCCGTGCGTGCGCACGACCGAGGCGCCCTCGCCGACCGTCACGCCGGACAGGGTCGTGTCCGGGCCCACGGTCGCGCGCGCGCCGATCACCGTGCCCGCGCGGAGCTGCACGTTCGGCTCGATCAGGGCGTCCTGGCCGACCGTCACGTCCGCGTCCACCCACACCGAGGCCGGGTCGACGACGGTCACGCCGCCGCGCATCAGGCCCTCGACGATGCGGCGGTTCATCTCGGCGCCGACGGCCGCGAGCTGCACGCGGTCGTTGATGCCCTCGACGAGCCACGGGTCGGACGCGATCAGGCCGCCGACGCGCAGGCCGTCGCCGCGGGCGATGCCCAGGACGTCGGTCAGGTAGAGCTCGCCCTGCGCGTTGTCGGTCGACAGCCGCGACAGGCCGTCGCGCAGCACCGCCGCGTCGAACGCGTACACGCCGGAGTTGATCTCGTTGATCAGCTGCTCGGTCGCGGAGGCGTCCTTCTGCTCCACGATCCGCTGCACGGTGCCGTCGGAGTCGCGGACGATCCGGCCGTACCCGGTGGGGTTGTCCACCACGGCGGTCAGGACCGTGACGGCGTTGCCGGCGGAGGAGTGCTCCGCGAGCAGCGCCTGGAACGTCCGGGTGTCGAGCAGCGGCACGTCGCCGTAGCTCACGACGACCGTGCCGCCGAGGTCGTCCGGCAGCTCGGCCAGGCCGCACGAGACGGCGTGGCCGGTGCCCTTCTGCTCGGCCTGCACGGCGACGGTGACCTTGCGGCCCAGCGCTCCGGCGAGGTTCTCGAGATGCTCAGCGACTGCTTCACGGCCGTGGCCGACGACGACGGCCAGGTGGTCGGGGTCTGTGCCGGCCGCCGCGCGCACCGCGTGTTCCACGAGTGAGCGTCCGGCGATCCGGTGCAGCACCTTGGGCGTGGACGACCGCATGCGGGTGCCTTCCCCGGCGGCGAGCACGACCGTGCTGACAGGGCCCTCGAGCATCAATGCTCTCCCTAACAGGCTGGGTGGTTCGAAGTCCGCGGACCAGCCTAAGCCTCCGCGGACGGCTCCCCCGCCACAGCCGCCACCTGGCAGCCGCCCTGGCGCTTCGCCACGTACATCGCGGAGTCGGCGCGCGACAGGGCCTGGTTCGCGGATTCGCGGGGGCGCAACGAGATGACGCCCACCGAGAGGGTCACCCCGCGGGAGAGGTCGATTGGCAGTCCTGCCACCGCATCCACGGCCCTGCCCAGTGCCGCCTCGGCCGCGTGCAGGGGAGCGCCGGGCAGCAGGACGACGAACTCGTCGCCGCCGTAGCGGGCCACCATGTCGTCACCCCGCAAAGCCTGCCGGAGTGTGCTGGCAATCACCCGAAGAACATCATCACCCTCGGCGTGCGAATGCCGGTCGTTCACGCCCTTGAAGCCGTCGAGGTCGACCAGGGCGATGGAGAACGGGTTCACCTGCCCGGCGATGAGCTCGGCCATCTTGTCGTCGAGCGCGCGGCGGTTCGGCAGGCCGGTCAACGGGTCCTGCAACGCCTGCTGCGCTATCGCGCCGTGCGCACGTGTCAGCCGTTCGTGCTCGCGGCGGGTCTGCAACGTGGCCACGCGGGCCTCCCGCATCTGCCACAGCTCGAACTCCAGCGCCGCGTTGTAGGCCTGCAGCGCCGACGTCGTGTGCGGTCCGCTGAGGTGCGCGTACTCGCGTTCCAAAGACAGCAGGAGCGACGGTTCCGACGTGTCGTGCTCCATCTGCGTGCGGGTGTCGTCGAGGACCTTGAGCGCGTCGTCCAGCCGGTTCGCGTCGACCAGGCACCGGGCGAGCGCGATGGCGACGATGATCAGCTCCCGCGCGTACATCGACAGGCCGCGCAACGACCAGAGCCGGTCCAGGTGGTGCTCGCCGGGGCTCGTGAACGCGTGCGCGGCGCCGAGGATCGGCACCTGCTCGGCGGCGTCGAGGTCGCGCCGGCCGGGGTGCAGCGACTGCCGGAACGGCACCTCGGCGGCCTCGGCCAGGCCGGACGCGACGCGGAACTGCTCGTGCGCGGCGTCGTCCAGCTTCACCCGCTCGAGGCGCAGGCCCCAGCCGATCCGCAGCCGGGCCCTGTTGACCAGGTGCACGTAGATCTGGTGCGGCTGGCCGCTCTCGCGCAGCGCGTTGTTCGCGCCCGCCAGCACGTCGTCGGCCATCTCGTAGACGCCCAGCTGGGTCAGCACGAGCGCGATGTCCTGCAGCGTCGTGGCCAGCAGCTGGTCCCACGTGCGCTTGTCGAAGACCGGGTCGACCTCGGGTTCCTCGTCGAGCATCATCGCGAGGGCCGACGCGATCTCGGTCAGCGCCTTGTCCTCGGCGTTGCCCAGCAGGAACCGGCGCCCGCGCAGCGCCCGCGCGTCCGCCTCCAGCACGATCAGGCCGTGGCGGCGGCAGTGCGCCAGCATCTCGTCGAGCTGGGGGTCGGACATGTCGACGAGCCCCGGCGTGACGAGCCGGACCACGGCCGCGGCACGGAGCAGCTGCGCGACGATGCGAGGCTCGCCACGGCCCTGCGCCTCGGCCAGGATGTGGTCGATCTCGGAGGCCGCGTCGAGCTGCGCGGCGAGGTGGCTGCTCTGGGCAACGGCGACGAGTTCGCTCGCGCGGCCCACCAGCCACGCGTCGGACATCTCGTGGTGGCGGTGGCCCACGTTGCCCTGCTCGTCGACCGTTTCCTCGGGCAGCTTCGCACCTCCCAAGACACCCTGACCCTGCGCCCTTCAAGGCCCTGCTCCGCCACCAGGATTCGAACCTGGACCATCTGAACCAAAATCAGAGGTGCTGCCTTTACACCATGGCGGAAAGGGTGCGCGTGCACCCGTCCTGCGCACATGGTGTCAC
This sequence comes from Lentzea sp. NPDC060358, assembly GCF_042725365.1. Taxonomy (NCBI): domain Bacteria; kingdom Bacillati; phylum Actinomycetota; class Actinomycetes; order Pseudonocardiales; family Pseudonocardiaceae; genus Lentzea; species Lentzea sp. NPDC060358. The sequence continues at coordinate 4,485 of NZ_JBHXCW010000106.1, forward strand.
GAGACCTCCCGCCGTTGTCCAACCGCCACTCGTCCGGCTCAGGTCATGATCACGATTTCACGCCGATCGACCTGGTCAGGAAGTCGCCGAGAGCCGTTCGATACGTGTCCGTCGCCACATTCCAGCCGGAGGTGTGGTCGGCTCCGGGGATCTCGACGTACTGCAGCGGCCACCCCAGGCGGCCGGCCGCGGCGGCCAGGTCGCGCGAGGACCGGGCGGGCACCGTGCCGTCGGCGGTGCCGTGCAGGACCAGCGTCGGGGGCTTGACCGCGGGCGGGTTGGCGACGAGGTCGAACCGGTCGAAGTCGAGGTCGGCGCGCCAGCCGGAGACGACCTCGGCGACGGGCGTGAGCCAGGTCGGCACGCCGCGGTTCTGCGCCTGCAGGTTCAGCGTCTGCGTCCAGTTGGTGACGGGGGAGTCGAGCACGACCCCGCTCACGGCCGGGGCGAGACTCGACCGGGCCAGCGTCTGGCCGACGATCGCACCGCCCATCGACCACCCGTAGAGGACGACCTTCTTCGCGCCCCGCGCCTGCGCGTACTTGATCGCGGCCTCGACGTCGTGCCACTCGGTGTCGCCGAGGTGGTAGAGCCCGTCCGGCGACTTCGGCGCCCCGGCGTCGTTGCGGTAGGTGATCAGCAGGACGGGCAGCCCGGCCCTGTTGAGCTGCGGGACCACCCGCAGGGCCTCCTCGCGCGACGCGCCGCGGCCGTGCACGGTGATCACCCAGGTGTCCTGGTTCGCGGCCGGCACGAGCCAGGCGGGCATGTCGCCGAGCTCGGTCGGGACCGCCACGTCGCTGTAGACCAGGCCGAGCGCCGACTTCGGGGTGCCGTCGTAGACGTTGGTCTCGATGCGCACCTTGGTGCCCTCCGGCGGTGCGGTGCCGTCGAGCAGCGGCCGTGTGACGCGGCCGTTCTCGTTCGAGGCGACGTCACCGACCTTCGCGGCGCCGCCGGGCCAGACGATGCCGAACGTGCCGCGCAGCGTCGTCAGCTTCGACTCGGCCAGCACGACGTTGCGGTCCTGCCCGCCGAGCGCGGTCTCGGGGAAGCGCTGCGGGACCGCCTGCGCGGGCTTGAGCAGCTCGTTGCTGTAGTACCAGCCGATGCCGCCGAGGGCCGCCGTGACCAGCACGAGCAGGACGAGCAACGAGATCGTGGTGATCCGGATGATCTTGCGTCTGGCCATGTGCCGATGATGCCGGGTCGAGGTCTCGATTCCACGCGGCGCCGCGCGGCAGGCCGGGACCTGGTGTTTGTAGGCTGGCTCGGTGGCCAGGGTCAGGATGACCGGCAAGGAGCGCCGGGAACAGCTCCTGGACGTCTCCCGCGCCCTGTTCGCCGAGAAGGGCTTCGAGGCGACCTCGATCGAGGAGATCGCCCACCGCGCGAGCGTGTCCAAGCCCGTCGTCTACGAGCACTTCGGCGGCAAGGAGGGCATCTACGCCGTCGTGGTCGACCGCGAGATGCAGCGCCTGATGGACCAGATCGTCGAGGCCCTGGACGGCGGTTCGCACCCGCGTGAGCTGCTGGAACGGGCCGCCTGCGCGCTGCTCGACTACATCGAGGGCTCGACGGACGGCTTCCGCATCCTGGTGCGCGACTCGCCGGTGGCCTCGTCCTCGGGCACGTTCTCGTCGCTGCTCAACGACATCGCCTCGCAGGTCGAGCACATCCTCGGCCTGCACTTCGCGAAGCAGGGCTACGACCGCAAGCTCGCCGCGCTGTACTCGCAGGCCCTGGTCGGGATGGTCGCGCTGACCGGCCAGTGGTGGCTGGAGGCGCGCAAGCCGAAGAAGGACGAGGTCGCCGCGCACCTCGTCAACCTGGCGTGGAACGGGCTCTCGGCGATGGACCACCGGCCGAAGCTGCGCAGTCGTTCCTGAGCTGCGCTGATAACGATCCGCACCCCCTCGGACGATGTAGTCGGAGCATGACGCCGTCGCGCCGTTCGTCGAGGGGTCGAGCGGCCCGGCGGCCTACACGGTGCCGGCGAGCTTCAGCAGCTTGTCGTTCGAGCCGTTCGAGGTCGTGAGGTAGAGCGACCCGTCCGGCGCGGTCCTGGCGGCGCGCAGGCGGCCGTACTTGTCGTCGAGCTCGTCCGGGATGCTCACGTTCTGCACCTTGCCCGCCTGGTCGAGCGTGAAGAGCAGCAGCTTCGAGCCCTTGAGCGCGGTGACCGCGAGCTTGCCGTTCCAGAACGCCGCCTGGCAGATCGCCTCGGTCGGCGTGCCCGACGACCACACCGCCGCCACCGCGTCCGGGAACCGCTGCAGGTCCGTCATCGGCACGCTCTCGTCGTAGCCGCCCCTGGTGCCGCCCTCGGACGGGTCCCAGCCGTAGTTGGCGCCCGCCTTCAGCAGGTTGACCTCGTCGTCGGTGGACGGGCCGTGCTCGCTCGAGAACGCCTGGCCGGAGTCGGGCCGGAACACGACGCCCTGCACGTTGCGGTGGCCGTAGGTGTAGACGCGGCGCTCGTTGGCGTTCGACGAGCCGATGAACGGGTTGCCCGCCGCGCCCTCGCCGGTCTCGGCGTCGATCCGCAGCACCTTGCCGCCGAGGCTGGTGCGGTCCTGCGGGTTGCGGGCCTGCGCGATGTCACCGGTGGCGACGTACATCGACCCGTCCGGCGCGAGCGTGGGGCGGCAGCCGGAGTGGCGGCCGCTGGTGTTCGACGGCATGCCGGTGAGCAGGTCCTTCACCTTCGTGGCGCGCGTCCCGTCCAGCCGGTAGGTGACCAGCCGGACGTCCTCGGTCGTGTTGAAGCAGACCGTGAAGCGCTCGTTGTCCGGGTGCACGACGAGGCCCATCAGGCCGCCCTCACCCCGTGCCTGGATGTCCGCCAGGTCGATGTCGACCGGGGTGACCTGGCCGTTCTTCACGAGCTTGAGCGTGCCGGGGCGTTCGGTGACGAGCACCGCCCCGTCCGGCAGGAAGCCGAGGTCCCACCCGTGCTGGAACCCGCCGGCGACCTCCTCGACCTTCAGGCCCTGCGGCGCGGGGGCCTTGGACGGCGCGGTGCCGCCCGGTTCGGGGGAGGAGCAGGCAGCAAGGGCCAGGACCGAGACTGCAGCAACGAGTGCGCGCATGTCCCAACTATGCGTTTTGTGCCGTGGTGGTTCCGTAAGGCCGTTCGGGCGGAAGCAGCGCACGGGCGCCGTCGAGGTCGTGGGCGAGCACCTTCTCGTGGACCTGACGTGCGAGAGGAGTCACGTCGGTGATGGCGATCGTCCACTCGTGGACATACTTCTCGACGGCCTCGCGGGTCAGGCCGATCTGGATCGACCGGTGCGGCAGCGCCTCGTGGTGCAGGCCGCGTTCGGGGTCCCACTGCACGCGGACGGACGGTTTGCCTGGGATGCGGCTCGACACGGCGTGCGCGACGGCCCAGTCAAAGCCCTCGCGGGTGATGCGGACGGCCAGCACGCGTTCCTGCCCCTCCTTCCGCGCGTAGCCGCAGCGGTACATCATCCAGAGGAACGACGGCTTGATCCACGTCATCCGCTCCATCTTGAACGGCGGCACAAAACGCTGCGCCGCCACGGCCGGATCGGCGATCGCGGGCGAGTAGGCCTGGTAGACCACGATGGACTGATCGTCGTAGTCAGCCCGTATTTCCCTTTGCTCCACAGCGACGGGATGTTAGACACCCCGCGTGCACAACGCCCTGGGGTTTTCCGACCTGCTCCGCCTGATCGACGAACGCTCGGCCGCCTTCCGCGCCGCGATCGCCGCCGCTCCCAGCCTCGACGCCAAGGTCCCGACCTGCCCCGAGTGGACGCTCGCCGACCTGGCCGAGCACATCGGCGAAGGCCGCCGCACCTGGGCCGCCACCGTCGCCGCGGGCCCCGCGAGCACCAAGTCCACCGGCAGGGACGTGCCGATGCCGCGCGAGCGCGACGAGATCCTGACCTGGCTCGAAGACGCGACCCGAGAACTCCTGGACGCCCTCGAAGCGGCGGGCCCCGACCAGGGGTGCTGGGCCTGGTGGACCGGCTCGCCGCACACCGCCGGCGCCGTCGCCCGCCACCAGCTCCAGCAGCTCGCGGTCCACACCTACGACGCCCAGATCACCATCGGCGCCGCGGAACCGCTGCCGGTCGACATCGCGCTCGACGGGGTGGACGAGTTCCTGCAGACCTGCGTCACGACCGACTCCGCGTGGCCGCACGAACCCGCGACCATGGGCTACCACGCGACGGAGGGCCGGAGCTGGTGGCTGAGGTTCGACGAGAACGGCGCGCGCACGGTGTCCGAGACCACGCCGGCCGCCGAGTGCACCGGCACCGCCAGTGACCTGGTGCTCTTCATGTACGGCCGGCACGAACTGGGCGAGATGGACGTCCGGGGCGACCGGCGCGTGTTCGAGCGGCTGATCGCGTGGGAGCCCGCTTGAGCCGCGCCGCAACCACCCGATGAGGGGTCGCGCGAAGGGTTAAAGTGGTCGGTGAGACCCCTCGTCCCAGGCAGGGGTCTGTCCGGCGTTTCAGCACTGTGACCGGGGTTTCTCACTATGCCGCTGCTCGGCCTGCTCGATGGTGTCCTGCCCGACAAAGCCCTCCGCACGTTGATCGACTCCGCCGGTGTGCCCGAGCTGGAGCTGGACGGCCCGCTGGCCGCCCGCCCGCTCGTCACCGCGGCGCTGTCCACGGTCCGGCCGGTCCTCGCCGTCACGGCGACCGGCCGCGAGGCCGAGGAGCTCACGAACGTCCTCAAGGACCTGATCGGCCCGGACGCGGTGGCGTTCTTCCCCAGCTGGGAGACGCTGCCGCACGAGCGGCTGAGCCCGCGCGCGGACACCGTCGGCGCGCGGCTGCAGGTGCTGCGCCGGCTCAAGCACCCCGAGGGCGCGCCGATCAAGGTCCTCGTCACCACGGTCCGCAGCCTCATCCAGCCGATGGCGCCCGGTCTCGGCGACCTCGCTCCCGTGCACCTGAAGGTGGGCGAGGAGCAGGACTTCGTCGAGCTGATCACGCGCCTGGCCGAGAACGCCTACACCCGCGTCGACATGGTCGAGAAGCGCGGCGAGTACGCCACGCGCGGCGGCATCCTCGACATCTTCCCGCCCACGGCGGAGCACCCGTACCGCGTCGAGTTCTGGGGCGACGAGGTCAGCGAGATCCGGCCGTTCTCCGTGCAGGACCAGCGCTCGCTGCCGGAGGAGGTCGGGGACTTCGTCGCGCCGCCGTGCCGCGAGCTGCTGCTGACCGAGGACGTGAAGGACCGGGCCGCCGCTCTCGCGCTGGAGCACCAGTCGGACGCGCACCTGGCCGAGATGCTGGACAAGATCTCCGGCGGCATCGCGGTCGAGGGCATGGAGGCGCTGATCCCGGCGCTGTGCCCCGGCGAGCTGCAGCTGCTCACCGACGTCGTCCCGGCCGGCACGCACGTGCTGCTCAACGACCCCGAGAAGATCCGCGCCCGCGCCGCCGACCTGGTGCGCACCGGCCAGGAGTTCCTCGAGGCGTCGTGGATGGCGGCCGCGGGCGGCGGCAAGGCGCCGATCGACCTGGGCCGCAGCGCCTACCAGGGCATCGGCGAGATCTCCGAACACGCCAAGGCGAACGACCGCCCGTGGTGGACGCTCAGCCAGCTCACCACCGACGCGCCGGACGTGGTGCACCTCGACGTCAAGCCGGTCGAGGCCTACTCCGGCGACGTCGAGCGCGCGTTCGCCGACCTCAAGGCGCACACCGCGACCGGGGGTGCGGCCGTGCTGGTCGTGCCGGGCGCCGGCACCGCGCAACGCGCCTACGAACGACTGCGGGAGGCCGAGGTCTCCGCCGTCTGCCTCGACTCCCTCGACGAGGCGCCGAGGACGAGCACCGTCACGGTCGTGCGCGGCTGCCTGGAGGACGGCTTCTCGCTGCCGGACCTCGCGCTCGTCGTGCTCACCGAGACCGACCTGACCGGCGGCCGCGGCGGCACGTCCACCAGGGACATGCGCAAGATGCCGTCGAAGCGGCGCAACGCCGTGGACCCGTTGGCGCTCAAGGCGGGCGACTTCGTCGTGCACGAGCAGCACGGCATCGGCAAGTACGTGGAGATGGTGCAGCGCACGGTCGCGGGAGCCACCCGCGAGTACCTGGTGCTGGAGTACGCGTCGTCGAAGCGCGGCCAGCCCGGCGACCGGCTGTTCGTGCCGACCGACCAGCTCGACGAGGTCAGCCGGTACGTGGGCGGCGAGCTGCCGACGCTCAACAAGCTCGGCGGCAGCGACTGGAAGAACACGAAGTCCAAGGCGCGCAAGGCGGTCAAGCAGATCGCGGCCGAGCTCGTGCAGCTCTACGCGGCCCGCCAGTCCGCGCCCGGCCACGCGTTCGCGAGCGACACGCCGTGGCAGCGCGAGCTGGAGGACGCGTTCGCGTTCACCGAGACGCAGGACCAGATGGCCGCGATCGACGAGGTCAAGGCCGACATGGAGCGCGGCGTCCCGATGGACCGCGTGATCTGCGGCGACGTCGGCTACGGCAAGACCGAGATCGCGGTCCGCGCGGCGTTCAAGGCCGTGCAGGACGGCAAGCAGGTCGCCGTGCTGGTGCCGACGACGCTGCTGGCCCAGCAGCACCTCAACACGTTCTCCGAGCGCATGCGCCAGTTCCCGGTCAACGTCAAGGGGCTCAGCCGCTTCACCGACGCCGCCGAGTCGGAGCAGACCGTCGCGGGTCTCGCCGACGGCGAGGTCGACATCGTGATCGGCACGCACCGGCTGCTGCAGAAGTCCGTGCGCTACAAGGACCTCGGCCTCGTGATCGTCGACGAGGAGCAGCGCTTCGGCGTGGAGCACAAGGAGCACATCAAGGCGCTGCGCACGCACGTCGACGTGCTCACGATGTCCGCGACGCCGATCCCGCGCACGCTGGAGATGTCGCTCGCGGGCATCCGCGAGATGTCCACGATCCTGACCCCGCCGGAGGAACGGCACCCGATCCTCACCTACGTCGGCGCGTACGACGACAAGCAGGTCGGCGCCGCGATCCGCCGCGAGCTGCTGCGCGACGGCCAGGTCTTCTTCGTGCACAACAGGGTCTCGTCGATCGAGAAGGCCGCGCGCCGCATCCGCGAGCTGGTCCCGGAGGCCCGCGTCGTCACCGCGCACGGCCAGATGAACGAGGACCGGCTCGAAAAGATCATCCAGGGCTTCTGGGAGCGCGAGTTCGACGTCCTGGTCTGCACCACGATCGTCGAGACCGGCCTCGACATCTCCAACGCCAACACGCTGATCGTCGAACGCGGCGACCTGCTCGGCCTCGCCCAGCTGCACCAGCTGCGCGGGCGCGTCGGCCGCGGCCGCGAGCGCGGGTACGCGTACTTCCTGTACCCGTCGGAGACGCCGCTGACCGAGACCGCGCACGACCGGCTCGCGACGATCGCGCAGAACACCGAGCTCGGCGCGGGCATGGCCGTCGCGATGAAGGACCTGGAGATCCGCGGCGCCGGCAACATCCTCGGCGCCGAGCAGTCCGGTCACATCGCGGGCGTCGGCTTCGACCTCTACGTGCGGCTGGTCGGCGAGGCCGTCGAGGCGTTCCGCAGGCACGCGGGCGCCGACGGCGGCGAGGTCGAGGAGGAGCTCGCCGAGGTCAGGGTGGACCTCCCGGTCGACGCGCACATCCCGCACGAGTACGTGCCGGGCGAGCGGCTGCGGCTCGAGGCCTACCGCAAGATCGCGGCCGCGGCCGACGAGGCGGCGCTGCAGGCCGTCTGGGACGAGCTCAAGGACCGCTACGGCACGCCGCCGGAACCCGTCGAGCGGCTGCTCGGCGTCGCCCGCCTGCGCCACACGTGCCGCCGCCACGGCGTCACCGAGGTCATCGCGATGGGCCAGAACGTGCGCTTCGCGAAGCTGGAGCTGCTCGACTCGCAGCTGGTCAGGCTGCGCCGGCTGTTCCCGAAGGCCGTCTACAAGCAGGCCGTCGGGACGGTCACGGTGCCCAGGCCGACGGAGGGTGCGGCGGGCGGCCGGATGGGTGCACCCCAGCTGCGCGACCAGCAGCTGCTGGACTGGTGCGGTGCGTTCCTCGACTCACTCTCGGGGACACCCGTGACCCCGGTCACGACGGCGTGAGAGGGTAGGTCCTCGTGAGCACTGTTCTGAAGCGTTTCTCGCTGGTCGGTGTTGCCGTGGCCCTCCTGGCCACCGGATGTGGCACCGGGCCCGCCAAGGCCGGCTCGGCCGCGATCGTCGGCGACCAGACGATCGGCCTGGAGACCGTCCAGGACCGCACCGTGACGGTGCTCAAGAAGGAGCCCGCGGCCCAGCGGATGCAGGACCAGGGCAAGCTCGACGGCGTCTCGCGGCTGGTGCTGGCCGACGAGATCGTCCACCGGCTGGTCGACAACGCCGCGAAGCGCGAGAACATCACGGTCGACGAGACCAAGGTGTACGACGCGGTGCAGGAGAAGGGCGGCCCGGAGGCGGCCTCCAAGGAGAGCGAGCAGGACCCCAGCACGATCTACCGCCGCCAGCGCGACGCGCTGGCCATGGGGGAGCTCGCCCGCCGCAACCTCTCCACGCTCGAGGTCGTGATGGACTACTTCCAGGTCAAGGACCCGAAGGAAGCCAAGGAGAAGGCCGCGGAGGTCGCCGCCGACCCGTCGAAGATGGCGCGGTTCATCCAGGAGGCCCCGCGCACGACGAGCGGCCAGCAGGCGGCGGCGGCGAACCAGAAGGTCCGCGTCACCGAGAACCCGTCGCTGGTCCAGACGACGCTGTGGAGCGTGCGGCCCGGCACGGTCGTCGCCTTCCCGATCGGCCAGCAGCAGTCCAGCTGGATGGTCGCCGTCGTCAAGGAGCGCAACGAGGTCTCGCCGACGCCCGGCGAGGAGGACCTGCTCGAGCGCGTCGACCCCGAGCTGCTCGCCGCGTTCGGCCTGCGGATCGCGCAGTACCTGTCCGCGGACCTGAACATCGAGGTCAACCCGCGCTACGGCGTGTGGGACCCGACCACCGCGGCGGTCGTCGCCACCGAAGGCGAGAAGGCCGGCTTCGTCGGCGTGCCCGCGACCAAGAACAAGTCTTGATCACCGTCGTCGTCCTGAGCGAGCGGCTCGGAGCCGTGCTGCCCGCCGCCGCCCTGCCCGCGTTGCGCACGGCCACCGCCGTCTACGCGGGCGAGGGCGTGCCCCTGGAGTCCTGGTCCGCCCTCGGGGTCGACGGGCCCGCGCCCGCGGTCGTGGAGGACGGCGCGGTGGTGATCGCGACGTCGGCAGAGGCCTACCCGGACGCCGGCGTGATCACGACGCCGGAACCCCTGGGCTCCGGTCTGCTCGACGCCGCCGCCGTGATGCACCGGCTGCGGTCGCCCGGCGGGTGCCCGTGGGACGCCGAGCAGGACCACCTGTCGTTGCGCCAGTACCTCGTCGAGGAGACCTTCGAGCTGCTGGAGGCGATCGAGGACGGCGACCGCGCCGCCATGCGCGAGGAGCTCGGCGACGTGCTCCTGCAGGTGCTCTTCCACGCGCGGGTTGCCGCCGAGGACCCCGAGGACCCGTTCGACGTCGACGCCGTCGCGGCCGAGCTGGTCGCGAAGCTCGTCGGCCGCCACCCGCACGTCTTCGAGGGCGGCGACCCGGCGGTGCACGACGCCACGTCGCAGGAGCACCGGTGGGAGGAGCTCAAGCAGGTCGAGAAGCGCCGCGAGTCCAGTGTGGACGGTGTCGCGCTCGCCCAGCCCGCGGTGGCGCTCGCCGCGAAGCTGGTGCAGCGCACCGGGCGCGCGGGGTTCCCGGTCGACCTGCTGCCCGAGGGCGACGACACGGGCACGACGCTGTTCGCCGTGACCGCGCTGGCCAAGCTCGCCGGGGAGGACCCGGAGACGGAGCTGCGCCAGGTCTGCCGCCGGTTCGCCGCGAACGTCCGCGAGGCGGAGGCCAAGGCGCGGGCCGAAGGTCTTGATTCTCTTGCAGCTGAAGACTGGCACCGGTTTTGGCCCTCCTGAACCGGTGACCGTGGGCTAACGTCGATCGCGTGACTTACCTGCGGTATCCGCATCTTCGCGGTGACTTGGTGACGTTCGTGGCCGAGGACGACGTGTGGCTCGCCCCCGTCGACGGAGGAAGGGCCTGGCGCGCGTCCGCCGACCAGGTGCCGGCCCGCTCGCCGCGCATCTCGCCCGATGGCACGCAGCTGGCGTGGGCCAGCACCATCGACGGCGCCCCCGAGGTGCGGGTGGCCCCTGTGGACGGTGGCCCCGCACGCCGGTTGACGCACTGGGGCGTCGTCCGGACGGCGGTGTCGGGCTGGACACCGGACGGGCGGGTGCTCGCCGTCTCCAGCACCGGCCAGATGTCGAGGCACCGCAAGCAGGCGCACGCCGTCCCGCTGGACGGCGGGCCGTCCGAGGTGCTGCCGCACGGGTGGGTCAACGACGTCTCCCACGGCCCGGAAGGCCAGGTCGTGGTGTCGTCCAGCTACATGCAGGAACCCGCGATGTGGAAGCGGTACCGCGGCGGCACCGCCGGCAAGCTGTGGGTGGACGTCGACGGGTCCGGCGACTTCACCCGCATCCTCGCGGACCTGAGGTCGACGCTGGCGAACCCGATGTGGGTCGACGGCCGGATCGCGTTCCTGTCCGACCACGAGGGCGTCGGCAGCGTGTACTCGGTGCTGCCCGACGGCACCGACCTGCGGCGCCACTCGTCGGGGGAGTTCTACGCCCGCAACGCCTCCAGCGACGGCTCGCGGGTGATCTTCCACCAGGCCGGTGAGCTCTGGCTGCTCGAGGGCCTGTCCGACCTGCGCAAGCTCGACATCCGGCTCGGCGGTCCGCGCACCGGCCGGCAGCCGCACCACGTCAAGGCCTCCGGCGACGTCGAGTCGTTCAGCGTCGACCACACCGGCCGCGCCTCCGCCGTCGAGGTCCGCGGGTCGGTGCACTGGGTGACCCACCGCGACGGCCCCGTCCGCGTGCTGGCCGACAGCTCCGACGTGCGCGCCCGGCTGCCGAAGGTGCTCGGCGAGACCGGCGGCGTGGTGTGGGTGACCGACGCCGAGGGCGAGGAGGCCCTGGAGATCGCGCCGGTCGGCGGGGTCGAGCCGGGCGGCACCGCCCGCCGCGTCGCGTCCGGTCAGCTCGGCCGGGTCATGTCGCTCGCCGCCGCCCCGGACGGCTCGCGCGTCGCCGTGGCCACGCACGACGGCCGGCTGTTGCTGGTGGACGTCACCTCCGGCGAGGTCCGCGAGGTCGTCCGCGGTGCCAACGCGCACATCACGAACCTCGCCTTCTCGCCCGACTCGTCGTGGGTCGCGTGGTCGCACCCCGGGCCGGCCTCGTTGCGGCACATCAAGATGGTGAACACGACCGACCTGTCCGTGGTGGACGTGACGCCGCTGCGGTTCGCGGACTTCGCGCCGACCTTCACCGAGGACGGCAAGTACCTCGCGTTCCTGTCGATCAGGACGTTCGACCCGGTCTACGACGCGCACGTGTTCGACCTGTCGTTCCCGACGGGCTGCCGCCCGCACCTCGTGCCGCTGGCCGCGACCACGCCGTCGCCGTTCGCGCCGATGCACGGCGGCCGCCCGGCCGGTGACGACGACAAGGACTCCGAGAACGACGACGAGAAGACCCCGGTCACCAGGGTCGACATCGAGGGTCTCGCCGACCGCGTGGTCCCGGTGCCGGTCGCCGCGGCCGACTACGTCGCCCTGAAGGCGGCGCGCGGCGGCCTGCTGTGGCTGCGCCGGCCGCTGCTGGGAGTGCTCGGCGACAACCTGGCCTCGCCCGAGGCCAGCCCGCCGCGCACGGCGCTGGAGCGGTTCGACTTCGCGAAGCAGAAGACCGAGTGCCTGGCCGACAGCGCGGACGCGTTCGCGGTCTCCGGCGACGGCAAGCGGATGGTCGTGGAGGACCGCGGCGACCTGCGCGTGGTGCCGACCGACAGCAAGGCCGACGAGGACTCCGCCGACCACGTGGAGATCGACCTGGCGCGGGTGCGCGTCGTCGTCGACCCGGCCGCGGAGTGGGCGCAGATGTACGCCGAGAACGGCCGGCTCATGCGCGACCACTTCTGGCGCACCGACATGGGCGGCGTCGACTGGCAGGGCGAGCTCGACCGCTACCGGCCGCTGGTGGCCGAGGTGGGCAGCCACGACGACCTCGTCGACCTGCTGTGGGAGGTCCAGGGCGAGCTGGGCACGTCGCACGCCTACGTGTGGGGCTCCCCGTCGGACGTCCCCGCGTCCCGCCGCCAGGGCCTGCTCGGCGCCGACCTGGTCCGGTCCGGCTCCGACTGGGTCGTCGAGCGGGTGATCCCGGGCGAGACGTCCGACCCGCACGCCCGGTCGCCGCTGTGCGCCCCCGGCGTGGCGGTGAGGGCGGGCGACGTCCTAGTCGCCGTCGACGGCCGCCCGGTCAGCCTGGCGGGCCCCGGCGCGCTGCTCGTCGGCACCGCGGGCAAGCCCGTGGAGCTGACCGTGCGGCCGGCCGGCGGCGGAGAGCTGCGCCGGGTCGTCGTGGTGCCGCTGGCCGACGAGGAGCCGTTGCGCTACCACGACTGGGTGGCGAACCGCCGCGCGTTCACGCACGAGCAGTCCGGCGGCCGCGTCGGCTACCTGCACGTGCCGGACATGATGGGCGCCGGCTGGGCCCAGCTGCACCGCGACCTGCGGGTCGAGCTGGCCCGCGAGGCCCTGGTCCTGGACGTCCGCGAGAACGGCGGCGGCCACACCTCGCAGCTCGTGATCGAGAAGCTCGGCCGCAAGGTCATCGGCTGGTCGGTGGCCCGCGGCTACACGGCGTCGGAGTCCTACCCGCAGGACGCGCCGCGCGGCCCCGTGGTCGCGGTGGCCGACGAGTACGCGGGGTCCGACGGCGACATCGTCAACGTGGCGATCAAGGAGCTCGGGATCGGGCCCGTCGTCGGCGTGCGGACGTGGGGCGGTGTCATCGGCATCGACATGCTCTACACGCTGGTGGACGGCACCTTGGTGACCCAGCCGAGGTACGCCTCCTGGTTCAAGGGCCACGGGTGGGCCGTCGAGAACCACGGCGTCGATCCCGATGTCGAGGTGGTCATGACTCCGGCTGATCGGGTCGCTTCGCGGGACCCTCAGTTGGAGCGGGCTGTTTCGCTCGCGCTGGAGAACTTGGCCGCTTCGCCTGCTGCTCGTGCTCCGGAGTTGCCGCCGTTGGTGTGAGGGTTCCCGTTTACTGCTCGGGGCTCCGCCCCGGACCCCGCCAGCTGATCAAAGACCGGGCCGGCGCCGTCTGCGGGTTGATGGCACGCCTGGTGCGTTGGGCGGCTGCGCGTTGCGCAGTCGGGTTGCGGTGGGGTGACGGGACCACCCCACCGGGCTCGCTCGCTCAAAGCCAAGAGCCAAAGCCAAGAGCCAAGACTGCTCGGCTTCGCCTTCGCGTCTGCTCGCCTTCGGCCTCGCGGGCTGTCGAACCGGCCCGGCCGTTCCTGATCTCCTCCTGCCTACCCGGATCCCTTCGGTGGCCTCTCCGCGCGCTCAGCGGGCCGCTCAGCGCCTTTCCTGGCCCGCACAGGGACAGGAGCCCCCGGCGGGGTGCCGGGAGCTCCTGGGGTCAGGTGGGGGTGGGGGTCAGATGTCGAGCGTCCACGAGTCGATGTAACCCGTGTCCTGGCGGTAGTTGTCGCGGACGCGCAGCTGCCAGGTGCCGTTGGCGTCCTCCGTCGAGACGCTCACCGGGTAGGTGGCCTTGAGGTCGTCCGCGCTGTCGTTGCCGTTGGTGACCTTCAGGAGCTTCACGGCGCCCGAGGGGGCGATCAGGGCCAGTTCCAGGTCGCCTCGGTAGGTGTGCTTGATGTCCACGCTCACGGAGGCCGGGGCGCTGGCCTTGCCCAGGCAGTCGGCGATGGTGATGGACGACGTCACGGAGCTGGCGTCCGGGATGGCCGTGTCCGTGTCGTTGGTGGCCGTCGGGCATTGGCCCGGGGCGTGGCCGGGGGCCGTGCCGGTGATGTGCAGGAGCTTGTTCGGGGAGCCGGTGCCCGCGTTGGTCACGACGTCGCTGGTGGCGTTGTCCACCAGGGCGTCGCGGACTTCCTGCGGGGTCGCGTTGGGGGACGAGCCCAGGTAGACCGCCGCTGCGCCGACCACGTGCGGGGTGGCCATCGAGGTGCCGCTGATGGTGTTGGTGGCGTCGTCGTTCGTCAGCCAGGCGCTGGTGATGTCGCGGCCCGGCGCGAAGATGTCGAGGCAGGTGCCGATGTTCGAGTACGACGAGCGCGCGTCGGTGCGGTCGGTCGAGCCGACGGTGATGGCGTTCGGGGTGCGAGCCGGGGAGGTGTTGCAGGCGTTGGCGCCGCTGTCGTTGCCCGCGGCGAGGCCGTAGGTCACGCCTGCGGCGATGGAGCGGCTCACGGCGTCGTCGACGGTCTGGTTCGCGCCGCCGCCGAGGGACATGTTCGCCACCGCCGGCTTGGTGGCCGGGGCGTTCGTCACCTGCTCGGTGACCCAGTCGATGCCCGCGATGACGCCCGCGAAGGTGCCGGAGCCGGAGCAGTTCAGGACTCGGACGCCGACCAGCTTCACGTCCTTGGCGACGCCGTACTTCGTGCCGCCCACGGTTCCCGCGACGTGGGTTCCGTGGCCCTGGCAGTCGGTGGCGTCGTCATCGTTGTCAACGGTGTCGCGTCCAGACACGGCCCGGCCGCCGAAGTCGCTGTGGCTGAAGCGGATGCCGGTGTCGATGATGTAGGCGGTGACGCCCGCGCCGCGGTTCGGGTGGGTGTAGCTGTCGTCCAGCGGGAGCGTGCGCTGGTCGATGCGGTCGAGGCCCCACGACGGGGTCGGGGTCTGGGTGTCGGTCAGGTGGACCTCGCCGTCCTGCTCGACGTAGGAGACGGCCGGGTCCGCCGCCAGGCGCTTGGCCTGGGTTTCGGACATCTGCGCGGAGAACCCGCGCAAAGCGGACTTGTAAGTGTGCTTGACCGTGGCGCCGTACTTGGCGCTCAGCGCCTCAGCGCTGGTCGTGCTCACGTCCTTCAGTACGACGATGTAGTTGTCCTTGACCGCGCCGGACGCACCGAGGTTGCGAATCTCCCCCTCGGGCGCAGCGGTGGCGGAGACGGACGACAGGACGAGTGCGGTGCCCGCCAGCAGTCCGATTCCAGCCGCTCGTCTGGCCCACGATTCTTCCATAGCAGCAAGCTCCCTCGTCGCAGGGTAGTGCAGGTGAGAGTTTTCTTAGTGGCGCGGACTGATTGGCCACAAGACGGTCCACGAAATTGCCTTCCAATGGCGAATCAACAGATTTGAGCGTTATGTGAATTAATTGGTTCCGCTGAGCTATGGACAAAACAATTGTGCCCCGAACGATGAACCGTTCGGGGCACAAGTCTCCACTGGATATGCCCGGTCGGGCACTCCCGCTAATCGCCGCGGCGGACCGCTCCGAGGATCTGCTGCTCGGCGGGCGTGGTGTACAGGCGCAGGTGCGCCCACATGTCCTGGCCCATGGCGATGACCTGGTCGTCCTTGAGCTGCGTGAGCTGCTGGAACATCTGCGGCCGCAGGCGCCACATCTGGCCCGCCAGCTGCGCCTGGCCCATCGGCAGGCGCTGCAGCAGCACGAGGTCCGCGTTGTTCGCCGTCGACGAGGCCTGCGGGTGCAGGTACGGCAGCACGTACATCGTGGTCTGCCACGGGGCCCGCGGCGGGAAGAGCTCCTGCGGGACGTGGCCGCCGTCGTGGATCACCAGCAGCGGCATGTCCTCGGTCGGGCGCGGGAGGTCCGCCGGGGACAGGCGGCGCAGCTGCACCAACTGGGACGGACGGCCGTCCGGGCCCTGGCCCGCCGCGCGCACGACCGGCTGCCACGCCTGGGGGCGGCCGGTCGCGATGATGATCCACGCGCCGGTCGCCATGGCGCGCACCGCGATCTGGCGGGCCAGGTAGAGGCCTCCCACGACCACCATGCGGGTCGGCGTCGGGCGCAGCACGGACACGCTGAGCGGCTCGCCCTTCGTGCCCTGGCCGAGCATCATGCCGCCGCGGTCGCCACTGGGGCTGACCAGGTCGAGCATGGTCGGCGACACCAGGAACTCCGGTGCCACCGCACCGCGGCCGCGCGAGTCGAGCAGACGGGACGAGCTCATGCCACACCTCCCAGCGGCAGCGTCGCGGCGAGGCCGGCGAGCTGCATGCCCCGCAACGGGGTCAGCGTGATGTCGAGCTTGTCGCTCAGCTTCGACAACTGGTCGTCCGCGCGGTCGAGCTCGCTCGGCGTGCGGGCGCTGACCCGCACCAGGCCGCGCAGCGAGACCTGACCGTCCTCGCGCGACGGAGCGATCGACATCGCGAGCGTGGACGAGAGAGCGCGCACACCGGTGAGCGAGTTCAGGTTGCCCTTGAGGCCCTTGGACGGCCAGCCGGTGATCGCGTAGCTCGCGTGCCCGACGCCACCGGCGGTGACGCCCGACCACTTCTCGCGCAGCGAGACCGGGTTGGTGTTGCCGACGGCGGCCGTCAGCTCGGCCGACGAGATCGCCGCGCGCAGCAGCTCGTCCGAGTCGAGCGGGCGGATCGTGACCCCGGCGGACTCGAGGGCGTTGCGGACGCGCGACAGCGCGCCGATCAGGGCCCGGTGCGCGCCGACGACGCCGCCGCCGCGCTCCCGGATCGCCTCGCCGCAGCGGCGCGGGTCGAGCCGGACCGTGATCCACGTGGTGCGCCGGGCCGCCGCGGGCAGCGGGCCGAGCACCTCCATGTACGAGCTGACCGCGGGCGAGTTCGGCGGGAGCGCCGCGCTGCCGGGGTAGCAGTGCCAGATCACCGTGATCGCGTCCAGCACGACGCCGCGGTCCTCGAGGCACGGCACGAGCGCGCCCAGCGGCAGCGACGGTGCCGTGCCGATCGCGGAGATCAGCGGCGGGGTCGGGTCGACCAGCAGCACCGCGGTCCACACGCCGTCGTGCCACGACAGCGCGAGCGGGCGGCGTTCGTGGTCGACGCCCTTGGCGATCACCAGGTCGGGGATCGCGAGGCGCAGCAGCGCGACGCGCGGGTCCTCGGGGCCGAGCACCTGCAGCTCGTCGTCACCCGGCTTGGACTCCGACGGCTCCTGGCGCTGCGCGGTGCGGTGGTGCGACCGGAAGCTGTAGCGCAGCCGGACGCCGATCCACTGGGTGAGCCAGCGGCCGCGCTTGCGGGCGAACGCGAGGACGAGTGCGATGAAGAGCACACCGCCCGCAATTGAGACGGAGACGACGTTCAGCGCGCCGTTGGCCTCCTTCACGCCCATGAGCGTGAGAACCAGGAGTGCGATGGCGAGACCGACCTCGATCGTGACTACGTTCGAGACCGGCAAGGAACCAAGACTGACGTTCGCCGTTCTGCGGCGGACACGCCCGACCGGACGAGGAGGCGCGGGTGCCTGCTGGCCAGGACCCCCTGGTCCACCGGGACCCTGCGGCCGTGCCATCCCTGGATTGGGCCGGGGCGGATGTGGAGTGGTCACGGACATCCGTTGTGGTCTCTTTCCCCTCGACGGTCGGTGGGCTTGGCGAACCGGCCCACGAAGCAACCTGCGTCCGGCTATCCTGCCGAACCGTACCGCGACTGGGAGAGCAGCGAGCCGAGAATGGCATCAACACCCACCACCAAGTCACAGGTCCAGGCCTACCAATTCGTCCTGCGGCGGATGCAGTCCGCTCTGGTCCGCAGAGACGCGGTGATGCTGCATGACCCCATGCGCAACCACTCGCGTGCGACATCGGTCGGTGTCGTCCTGGGCGTCGTCGGTCTGCTGGGCTTCCTCGTGTTCGGGCTCTTCAAGCCGTCACCGAAGCTCGACGACCAGACTCAGATCGCCATCAGCAAGGAGACCGGCCAGGTCTACGTCGTGGACGCGTCGCCGCGGCGGCTCATCCCGATGACGAACCTGGCGTCGGCCCGGCTGCTGTGGTTCTCGCGCAACAGCCCCGACCAGCAGGCGGGCGGCGGCGACGCCCCCGGTGGCACGGCGGGCACCGCGCAGGGCGCCGCGGGCGGCGAGCCGAAGCTCGTGAGCGAGTCGGCGCTCGCGAACCTGCCGCGCGGCAGGCTCACGGGCCTGCCCGACGCCCCGGACGTGCTGCCGAACCCCGGCCTGCGGATCGACGCCCAGTGGTCGGTGTGCGACACGCTCGACCTCGACGAGTTCCGCGAGAACCAGGCGGCGGAGAACCAGATCAAGACCTCCGTCATCGCCGGTGTCAGCAGCGGCAACCCCGAGCTCGGCGACGAGGCCGTGCTGGTGCAGCAGCGGACGGGCGCCAAGAAGGCGTACCTGATCTACAAGAAGCCCAACAGCCTGCGCGACATCTCGTCGTCGACGGTCAGGGCCGAGGTCGACCTCAAGGACGACAAGGTCATGAACGCCCTGCGGCTCAAGGGCAAGCAGCCGCGCGCGATCAGCACCGCGCTGCTCAACGCCATCCCCGAGGTCGCGCCGCTGGCCGCGCCGGA
The DNA here is from genome assembly GCF_042725365.1 of Lentzea sp. NPDC060358. Taxonomy (NCBI): domain Bacteria; kingdom Bacillati; phylum Actinomycetota; class Actinomycetes; order Pseudonocardiales; family Pseudonocardiaceae; genus Lentzea; species Lentzea sp. NPDC060358. Next base: position 22,906 of record NZ_JBHXCW010000106.1, read on the forward strand.
CGTGCGCAACCAGGGCAAGCAGGCCTCGTACGTCACCGAGACGCGGGTGAACGTCGGCGAGGTCGTCGAGGTCAACCTGACCGGCACCGCGCAGTTCATGGTGGCGCTCGAGGACGGCTTCCAGGACGTCGACCAGACCGTCGGCGACCTGCTGCGCTTCGCCTACTCGAACGCCAAGGAGCCGATCAAGATCTCGCCGAACGCGGTCTCGGGCAACAAGAACCCGAAGAACCCGCTGACGCTCGACTCCTACCCGGCGCGGATCCCCACCACCCTCGAGGCGAACGCCGGCAACACCGTCGTGTGCCTGGGCTGGAAGGCCGAGAACTTCACCGAGCAGACCAAGGCCGAGCACACCTCGGTGACGGTCGGCTCCGCGCTGCCCGGTCCCAAGGAGATGACCCCGGTCGCGCTGAACGCGGCGGGTGCGGCGGGCGAGATCATCGACCAGTTCCTGATGCTGCCGGGCAAGGCCGCCGTCGTGCGGGCGAGCCAGGGCAAGGGCGACTTCGGGACCGGGCCGGTGCAGGTCGTGACGGGTCGTGGCGTGCGCTACGGCGTGCCGGACGCGGCCACCGCGTCGGCGCTGGGCCTCGACGGGACCTTCCCGCCGGCGCCGAACCAGATCCTGAGCCTGCTGCCGATGGGCCCGCAGCTCAACAAGAACGAGGCGAACCGCAGCTACGACGCGATCCCCGCGCCGAAGGGCACGATCCAGGATCCGCAGGCGGTGCAGAAGTAGCGGAACCGGTCCGGGTGCCGCACCGTCGGAACCAGGCAAGCGCACCCGGACTCGTCAGGAGAACGCAGTGGCCGGTCGGATTTCCGTCGATCCCGAGTGGTTGGAGCAGTACGCCGACCGGATCGACGGCACGACGGACGACCTGAGGCGCGTGCGGGACGCCATGAAGGTGTCCCCGCTGCGTCCCCAGTCGTTCGGCGAGATCGGCAGGACCGCCGGCACCGCCCAGGCTTACGCGCGGGCGGCCGAACTGCTCAACTCCCAGCTCGCCCGCGCCTGCGACACGCTCGACGCCGCGGCCAGGGGCCTGCACGCCGTCGCGCGGCAGCACGGCCACCAGGAGGACGAGAGCCTGCAGCTCGTCAAGAAGGCCGACCGGCGGTAGGGGGCTTCGTGATGACGGGCAGCAACGCAGACGGCAGGCAGATCGCGGCCGCGGTCGCCCCGGAGCTCGACTACCTCTCGCGGCTGAGCCGCAAGCTCGGTGTCGTGGACCTCGTGCACGAGTTCTTCGACCCGCTGGTGGGCGACTGGAACGACCTGCGCGAGGAAGCCGAGCGCTGGCGCAAGGCGGCGAAGGTGACCGAGGCGGTCACGAAGCACGTCGCGGCGCCGCTGGGCGGGGTCGACGCGCGCTGGGAGGGCAGGGACGCCGACGCGTTCCTCGACCACATGCGCAAGGTGGGGCTCGCGGGCGGCGACATGTCCGACGCGATGAGCGCGATGGCGGACGCGCTGGAGGAGACCGCCGAGGGCGTGCGCGACATCGTGCAGGACATGGCGCACGTGCTCGCCGACGCCGCGGACTCGGTGTCCGGCACGGCCTCCCTGCCGCTCGACGGCGACCAGCGGGCCGTCAAGCACCTCGAGGAGCTCAAGCACCCGGTGCGGGAGCTGCACGAGTCCGCGCGGCAGGTCATGGAGGCGTTCCTCAAGCTGTGCGACGAGGTCTCCGGCGAGGCCGAGGGCTTCGGCGCCGTGCGGATGGAGCACCGCTACCCGGACCAGGACTGGACCTACGCCGCGCCCGCCAAGTCCGAGCCGAAGGTGCCGGAACCGGCCAAGGCGTCGGCGACGGCCGCCGCGGGCACCGGTGGCGCCTCGACCGGCGGCGGGGTCGGCGCGGGAGTCGGTGCCGGTGGCGTTGGTGGCGGGGTTGGTGGCGGTGTCGGTTCGGTCGGCGCTCCGGCCGCGGCCGCGACCCCCGCGCAGCCGATGCAGTTCGGCGGCTCCACAGGCGTCGCTGAGCAGCTCCCGCCCGCCCAGCAGGGTGGTGGCACCACCGGAGCCGCCGCGGCCGCTGGTGGCCGTCCTGGAGGCGCGCCCGGCGGCATGATGGGCGGCATGCCCATGATGGGCGGCATGATGGGCGGCGGTGGCGGCCAGCAGGGCGGCGACAAGGAGCACAAGCCGCGGCAACGGCTCACCGGCTCGATCGAGGACCTGCTCGGCAAGCCCAAGAAGGCGGCGC
>NZ_JBHXCW010000107.1:0-25030 GCF_042725365.1 Lentzea sp. NPDC060358
CCTCCTGCCCGAGGTGCGCAGGCCCGTTTTTCACTTCCTCACAAGGCAAGCGCGATCGGCCCGATGACGGCGCCGACGTTGAGCGCAGCCGTGGCGTAGGAACCGGCCATCGTCGGTGCGCCCGACGCGTGGTGCAGGACGCGCGCGATCAGCGTGCTGCCCACGGCGAACGACAGCGCTCCCAGCACGAAGACGAGCAGCAGCAACGCGATCGGGTTCGTGCCGAGCACGTCGAGGCTCCACCAGCCGACGAGCACCAGCGGTCCGCCGAGCACCACGACGGGCCGCGGCGACGAGTCCGCCAGCCTGCCGCTGATCGTCACGCCGACGAACGAGCCGGCGCCGAACAGCACGAGCGCGACGGGCACCCACCACTCGCTCAGCCCGGCGACGCCCGTGACGACCGGGGCGAGGAACGTGAAGTGGCCGAACGTCACCGCGTTCACCACCACGGCGAGCACGACGACCAGCAGCAGCCGCGGTGTGGCGAGCTCGGCCAGTTCCGGCCGCAACGCGGGCGGGGCGGCGCGCTCGGCACGTGCCGGAAGGCCTTTCAGGACACCGAACGCCGCCGGGACGCACAGCACGGCGACGGCGGAGAACGTGGCGCGCCAACCGAAGGCGGTGCCGAGCAGCGATCCGCCCGGCACACCGGCGATCATGGCCACCGTCGTGCCCGACAACAACACCGCGAGCGCCCGCCCGCGGCGTTCCGGTGGCACCCAAGCGGAAGCCGTCGACAGCGCCACGGCCAGGAAGCCCGCGTTGGCGAGCGCGGCGACCACTCGGGTCACGAGCAGCAGGGTGAAGTCCGACCCGAGTGCACCGGCCACGTGCGCGGCCAGGAACACGACGACGAACGAGAACAGGCTGAGGCGGGGCGACCAGGTGCGGGCGACCACGGCCATCAGCGGAGCGCCGACGGCCATGCCGAGGGCGAACGCCGAGGTCAGCAGCCCGGCGGTGCCCACGGGCACGCCGAGATCGGTCGCGATGGCCGGCAGCAGGCCGGCGAGCATGAACTCCGAGGTGCCCATGGCGAACACGGCCAGGGCGAGCAGGTACAGCGGAAGGGGCACGAACGACTCCGGAGGCGAAGAGGTGTCAGGGGCTGACGGTCACAACCGCAGCCCCGAACCTGTTCGCCTCCGGACTCACCACAACCGCAACGCTAGCGCGCGAGCACCGCGTGGCGCACCGCGGTTTTCACTCCTTCAGTGCACGCGCGGCGACGAAGCAGTAGACGCCGAACGCCGCGATGCCGATCGCGACCGCGCTGAGCAGGAACATGCCGTAGGGCTGGGCCGCCAGCGTGTGCAGCGCCTTGTCCATGCCCCCGGCCTGCTCCGGGTCCGCGTTGATCGCCGCCAGGCCGACGAGGACGCCGATCACGCCGTACGCGAAGCCCTTGCCGATCCAGCCGATCCGGCCGACGGGCTCGACCCACGACGGGACGCGGCTCATGTCGAGGTCCTTCTCGAAGGACTTCTTGAAGCCCTTGTAGGCGATGACGCCCGCGATGACGAGCACGCCGATCGCGACGGCGCCGACGAGCCACTGCCCGCCGGGCCACCCGAGGACCTGCGCGGTCAGTTCCTGGTTCTGGTCGGTCTGGCTGCCGCTGCTGCCGCTGGTGGCGTACTTGAAGGCACCGAACGCGATACCGCCGGCGGTGATGGCGCGTGCGGCGGACCCGATGCGCTTCGAGATGCGCTTGCGCTGCTTGCCGATGTAGGTGTAGCCCACGAGGGCGAGGATGAGCTGCCAGACGGCGAAGAAGACCAGGCCGATGGCCACGGTCCACAGGAGCCAGGCGCCGCCGTCCGCGATCTCGGTCAGCGCGCCCTTCGAGTCGGTCCGCTTGGCGCCTCCGCCGAACGCGACCTGGAGCGCCAGCCACGCGATGAGCACGTGGACAGCCCCGTACACAACCATCCCCACCCGCCCCAGCGTCTGGACGACGGGGTGTCTTCGCGCCTCATGCGCAACAGTGGCCACGAACGGGTGACTACCCGTTCGTGGCCACTGTGAATCACGACTTCGAATCCGAATTGTCCGTCAGCCGCCGGCGGGTGGCGGCGTCTCGCAGATGATCTTGAACTGGGGGTCGTAGCGGACCGTGCGCGACTCGTTGCGCGACTGGCCGCTGCGGCGGTCCGTGATCGTGCGGGTGTCGGTCACGGAGAAGCCGGGGGCGCCGTTGCTCGGCGTGCAGCCCGCCTTGGTGACCTTCTTCTCCTGCGGCTGGGTGGGGTTGAACTCACCGCTGGTGGAGCCGGTGACGTCGTAGTTCTTGGTGCCCCACAGCACGATCTTGATCGACGAGCCGGTCCACACCGTCTGGATCGCGACGCCCGTGTCGTCCGGGTTCGTGAACGCGATGTCGATCAGGCTGTTGCCCGCGCCGTCCATGAACACGGTGGCCTCGCGGCCCTTCGGATACCGCGTGATCCAGTAGCTGTGCTCCTTGTGGCCCGCGTCCTTCATGCCCGCGTAGTACGACGCGTTGTAGAGCGTGGTCGCGAACTGCGAGATGCCGCCGCCGACCGCCATGCCGGGGATGCCGTTCTCGATGATGCCCGCCTCGACGTAGCCCTGCGCGGTGCCGCGGGGGCCGGTGTACTTGTTGAGGCTGAACGTCTCCTTGGGCTTCACGATCGCGCCGTTGACCTTCTCGGCCACGACCCGGATGTTGACGCCCGACGCCGCGGCGAAGCCACCGGTCTGGAACTCGCCGATGACCTCCTTGATACCCATCTTGTTCGCCTGCTCGGTCGTGACCTTGGCGGGCGTGTGCTTGTACTCGAACTTGACCTCGCGCCCGTCGGTCTTCTTCACCGTGTCGAAGTAGGGCTGGAGGTTCTTGTCCCAGTCGAGGTCGAGGCCGTCGACCGACTCCTTGACGATCGGCCGGCCGCCCTCGAACACGATCTGGGCGTCCTTGCCCTCCTTGACCGTGTCCTTGAGCTGCGGTGCGGCCACCTCGACGAGCTTGTCCTTGTTGACCGAGACGTTCAGCGCGCCGCCGTCGCCGGGGGCGAACGCCAGGGTGGCGCCGATCTGCTCGGGGGTGAGGTTCGCGTCCTTGCCCTCGCCCTTGATCTTGACCGGGCCGGACACGGCCGTCTTGACGACCTCGTCGAGGGCCTTCTGGACGCCCTCCTTGGTGGTCTTCACCGGGGTGAAGTCCATCGGGACGTCGACGGGGCTGCCGGAGGCCCAGTGGGAGATGACCGCGCCGGTGGCTTCCTCGGCCTTGAGCTTCTGGCCGTCGTGCGGCTCGACGGCGACGGGGGTGGCGCCCTCGAACTTGATGGTGCCCTCGGTGGGCTCGTGGTCGAGCTTGGGGCGCAGGGCCTCGAGCGCCCCGGAGACCTTCGCGTCGTCGGCCTTCGTCGCGACGCCGACCTCGCGGCTCGTGAAGAACGACGTGACGCGGGTGATGGGGCTGAGCGGCTGGCTGCCGGCGCGGTCGATCGTGCTGTTCCAGTCGAGCTCCAGACCCGCGGACTTCGGGTCGAGCTCGGCCGTGACGTCGCCCGCCTTGAGCGCGACGGGCTTGCTCAGCCGCGGGCCGATCTCGTCGCGCAGCTTCTTCTCGGCGTCGGAGTGGCTCATGCCGCCGACGTCCACCCCCGCCACGGTCACGCCGCGCGGGACGTTGCCGCTCGAGACGAGGATGTCGAGGCCCCAGAGCAGGCCGAACGCGCCGACCACGGCCGCGGCCACGATCAGCGCCTTCTTCCTCGTGTTCTTCGGCGGGGCGTCGTCCTCGCCCGGCTCGATCATCACGGGCCCGTAGACGCCGGAGTCCTCCGGCCGGGGCTCGGGCGGCGTCACCGGGCGCATGTACTCGGTGGCGTCCTCGCTCGCCGGGAAACCGACACCGGGCACGGCCGTCGAGACGGTCGGCTCGCTCGTGTCGGGCTCCTCGGAAGGCCACGCAGCCGTGGCAGCGTCCGCCTGGACCGGGTTGATCTTGGCGGTCTGCTCCGAGGCCGTGCCGCCGGGACCCACCGGGGGCATCGCTCTCGTCTTGTCAGCGTCGTACGGCACAGCTCTCCCCGTTGCCCTGTCTGTCGAGGCGGCGTATGTGGTGTAGCTATCAGGCGCAGATCACGAACCGGCGGCTCACAGGTACAGACCAGTGCCGTGCTCGGTGAGCTCCGTCGCAACCGCGTGCAGATCGCGCTCCCTCATCACGAGGTACGTGGTGCCCTGCACCTCGACCTCGAGCTGATCATCCGGGTTGAACATCACCCGGTCGCCGACCTTCACGTGGCGCACGCTGGTACCGACTCCGAACACATCGCCCCACGCCAACCGCTTCGCCATCTGGGCCGTCGCGGGGATCACGATGCCACCGCTGGACCGCCGCTCGCCGTCCTCCGGCGAGATGCGCACCATGACGCGGTCGTACAGCATCTGGATCTCGAGCTTGACATCAGGCACCAGCAGAGTCTACGTGCCCTGCCGATGACCTTCGTCCATGCCGCCCATGAGCAACGGCAGCCGGGTAGGTGCATCGGCAACCACTCGAACGGGGACTCCCCAGTCCTGCCTGGTCAGACGGCAGACCGGGTGTTCGTCGGCAGGATCGTCACTGCAACTGGCGGCCTGCGCTACGACGTGCAGAACTCCGTTCGTGACAGAATCGTTGATCCGCAACGCCCGTACCAGTTCGGTGCCGACGCCCGCGCCCTCGAGGATCAGCTCCGGGGGTGAGCTGGTGATCTCCAGGCGCGTGGAGGGGCCGTACCGCTCGTCCAGCTTCGTCCCGGTCGGCGGCGTGAAGACGACGGCCAGCTCGAACGTCCCCGGCGCGATGTCGGTGGACGGCCGCTTCACCTGGTGGGCCTCGCCGTCGATCTTCGTGGCGGCGGCGGAGAAGCGTTCGAGCCGGTGGGCCGCGGACGCGACGACCACGAGCTCGTCGTCGACGACCAGCGCGTCGGACGGCTCGGCGATGTCCGTGGCGATGGTGGTCAGCGTGTTCGTGGCGGGGTCGTAGCGGCGGACGGCGTTGTTGTAGGTGTCGCTGATGGCGACCGAGTGGTCACCGAGGACCGTTACGCCGAGCGGGTGCTGCAGGAGTGCCTCGTCCGCGTCGCCGTCCCTGTGGCCGAACGCGAACAGGCCCTTGCCGACGACCGTGGTGACCTCGCCGTTCTCCAGGTACCGCAGCGCGCTGGTCTCGGAGTCGACCATCCAGAGCCGGTCGCCGTCGGCGGCGAGCCCGGAGGTCTGGGCGAAGAACGCCTCCGGCGCCGGTCCGTCGTTGATGCCCTCGACGGTGGTGCCCGCGAGACGGCGGACGGTGTTGTCGGCGGGGTCGTAGAAGCCCAGCGTGTGGTTGCCGGCCATGGCGATGGCGATGCCGCCGTTCCACCACGCGACGTCCCACGGGCTGGTGAGGTCGATCTTGTCGGCCGGTCCGTCGGTCTCGCCGTCGCGCCACTGCTCGCCGGTGCCGGCCAGCGTCGTGACCTCGCCGGTGTCGAGGTCGAGGCCGCGCAGCAGGTGGTTGACGGTGTCCGCGACGACGACCTGGCTGGTGCCGGGGACGAGCGCGAGGCCGGCGGGTTCGGCGAAGGTGGGGTGCGGGCCGTCCTGCCGGCCGCGTTCGCCGGTGCCGAAGCGGCGGACGAGCGTCTCGCCGTCGGCTTCGAGCTCGACGACGCTGTGGTGCGCCGAGTCGCTGACCAGGATCGTGCCGCTCGGGGTGACGATCGCCTTGGCCGGGAACCGCAGCGTGGTGTTCGCCGGTTCCGGTGCCCGGTACGGGCCGGAGCCGCGGTGCAGCGTGCCCTTCTCGTCGTGCTCGGCGACCAGCTCGCCGATGACCGTCCTGAGCGCCTCGACATGGCCCTCACCTGCGGCGACGTGCACGACGTAGCCCTCGGGGTCGACCAGCACGAGCGTCGGCCACGCCTTGACGGCGTAGTTCTGCCAGGTCGTGAGCTCCGGGTCGTCGAGGACGGGGTGGTGCACCCCGTAGCGCTCGACGGCGGCCTCGAGCGCGTCCGGGTCGGCCTCGTGGACGAACTTCGGCGAGTGCACGCCGATCGTGACGAGGACGTCCTCGAACTCCTCCTCCAGCGGGCGGAGCTCGTCGAGGACGTGCAGGCAGTTGATGCAGCAGAACGTCCAGAAGTCGAGCAGCACGATCTTGCCGCGCAGGCCCTTGAGGGTGACCTGCTCGTCACCGGTGTTCAGCCAGCCGCGTCCGACCAGTTCGGGGGCTCGGACACGGGCACGGCGCTTGGCGGTCGTCACGACCGTATCCAACACGGTGGACGGTTTCGCTGTTCCGGCGTCCAGGATGTGGACCGCTTTCGTTTTGTTCGTTTTGGGCTAGCATAAAACCATGACCGCAGGCGCGAGTGAGCGAACGGTGCTGCCTCCGGCACGGCCGGAGAGCTTGTCCCCGTGGGTCGCCGCACTGGCTCGTTCAGGGAGTGAGACCGCCGCGCTCGTCGCACCTGACGGCACGCATCTCCCGCTGCCACCGGAGATCTTCGACGTGCTGCGGGACGTCGTGTTCGCGATGTCCCGGGGATTGGCGATAACGGTCGCACCGCAGCACACTGTTCTCACCACCAGCGAAGCTGCTCACCTGCTGGGCGTCTCCAGGCCGACTCTGGTGCGGTTGCTGGAGGCGGGTGAGATCCCGTACGAACAGCCCAGCAGGCATCGGCGAGTCCGTTTGGCGGATCTCCTCGCCTACCAGGACCGTTCCCGCAGAGCGCACGCCGCCGGGCTCGACGAGATGGTCCGCGACGCTGAAGACAGCGGCCTTTACGACCTGCCGTTGGAGACGCCGGTCGAACGGTTGCCGATGAACGACGACCTCAGGTGATCAGTGCTTCCCGTCTTCATCGATACGTGCGTCCTGCTCAAGCCCTATCTGTGCGACACGCTGCTGACGATCAGCGAGTGTGGCGTCTACCGTCCGCTCTGGTCCGCTGATGTGATGGCCGAACTCGATCGGAACCTGCGCAAACGAGGCGCCTCCGAACACCAGGTGGCACACCGGCTCGGACAGATGCGGCGACACTTCCCCGACGCCGAGGTGACCGGCTACCAGCACCTGGTCGGCATGATGGAGAACGACCCCAAGGACCGGCACGTTCTGGCGGCAGCCGTGTTCGGTGGAGCCGAATTGCTGGTCACCGAAAATCTGAAGGACTTTCCTCCCACGACCGTCACCAGTTTCGACATCGAAGTGCTGCACCAGGACGAGTTCCTGCTCGATCAGCTCGACCTCGTCCCAGAACTCGTGATCGCGGCGCTTCGGCGACAGGTCTCTCGATACCGGCGAGCACCTCGGACCGTCGACGACCTGCTCGACATCCTCGCCAACGAGAGTCACCGCTGCAACGGGTTCGCCGAAGCGGTACGCGGTGCCAGTGCGTTCGGCGCTTGGAGAAGTTGACCAGCTGACATCAGAACGTCGAGAAGTCCAGGATGTGGACTACTGGCGTTCGAGGCAGAACACGTACGAGTCGCGCACGCTCAGATCGCGGCGGACCTCGTTGCCGTCCCTCATGGTCAGCTCGTACTTCTCGACCGTGAAGTTGTGCGTGTGCTTGGCGACGGCGGCGCAGACGTTCGTGTCGACGGTTCCGGTGTTCCGCGCGAGCACCACGAACGAGCCGCGCCCGCAGCTCCCCGCGACCATCGCGGGGCTGTCGTCCGTGCCGCTGTTGCGCAGGCAGTTGCCCACCAGGATGCCGTCGAGCGGGTTCGCGGACACCGTGGTCGTCGACGTCTCCGTGGCCGCCGGGGACGCCGGTGCGGGCGCGGTGCTCGCGCCGGACCCGTTCATCGCGATCACCAGCACGAGGCAGAGCGCCACCGCGAACCCCAGGACTCCGGCGACGTACCAACGCGCCGAGGTCGGCTCATCGCTCACGCACGACTATCGGCGTGTCCGCGGCCGCGTTACCGGCCGGCAGCTTGAGACCGGGCTTCTCGCCCTCGTCGAACACCGGCATCCGGGTGATCTGCGCCTCGGAGAGGTCGACCTCCGCTCCGAGGAACCGCGCTCCGCGGAACGACACCTCGCCGCCGGCGAAGTCCGCTCCCTGGAACTGCACCCGGCCCGTGCGGAACTCGGCCCTGTCGAACGTCACCCGCGCGCCGTCGAAGGTCGCGCCGCCGAACCAGACCTCGCCGCCGTCGACGACCATGCCGTCGAACGAGATCCAGCCGGCCGGGAACCGCGCCAGGCTCAGGAAGAACGTGCCGGACGTGAGGTGGACGCCCGCGAAGTCGGCCGACCGCAGCACCGCGCGGACCAGGTCGAAGTCGTGGCCGCGCCAGCTGACCCGCGCGCCGTCGCGCAGGTGCTGGGAGATCAGGCTGGTGATCGTCAGGCGCACCTCGGACTCCGCGTCGTGGTGCCACTCCGAGTCCGTCGACGGCTCGTACGGGACGCGCAGGTGCGAGCAGAGCACGTCGATGCAGACCTGGCGCTGCTCCGGCCACTCGTCGGCCAGCGCGGCCAGCGCGTAGACGCCGGCGAGCCGGACGGTCGGGTTCTCGTTGCCGATCTGGTTGCAGGCGGCGCCGAAGCGGTCGTTGAGCAGCTTCACGCGTTCGCGGACCTCGGCGGACTCGCTGATGCGCTGCTTGCGGTAGGCCACCACCAGCGCGACTACACCGCCGACCCCGGCCACCACGGTCAGGGCGACCTTGATGATGTCGAGCCGGGCCGTTGCGGCGGAAGGAAAACCGAGCGCGGCCCAGAGCAGTGCGGCGGCCAGAGCAAAGACCGTTAGGCCGATCAGCACCACGAGTCCTATGTGCCGTCTGATTGACCAGAGCAGGCCGGAATCCACATGATGGAACGTATCCGCCCGCCTGAACTTTTGCGCCATCTTTGGCGTAGAGGACGCCGGGAGGTGCGTGGTGGTGGAGTACCTGGTTGTCGGTGCGGGTCCGGCGGGTCTGCAGATGGGGCGTTTTCTCCAACTCGCGGGACGTGACTACGTGGTCGTGGAGGAAGGCCCGGAAGCGGCGGGTTTCTTCCGGAGGTTCCCCAGACACCGGGTGCTCTCGACGGACGACAACTCGCTGTTCAACGGCCCGCCGTTCTCGCGCTACAGCAAGAGGTCCTTCCCCGGCGCCGACGACCTGGTGCGCTACCTGGAGGACTTCGCGCGGCCGTTGAACATCCGCTACAACACGCCGGTCACCGACGTGAGCCGCTTCGGCGCGCGGCACGTCATCATCGCGACGGGCCTCAAACAGCACCTGCCGAGCATTCCCGGAATCGAGCACGCGGCGACGTACGCGAGCGCCGACACGGATCCGACGGAGTACGCGGGCAAGCGCGTGCTGATCATCGGCCGCGGCCGCAGCGCGTTCGAGACGGCCGACCACATCTCCGGGACGGCGCGGCTGACGCACACCGTCGGGCGTTCCGTGCAGCGGATCGCCAGGGACGGCAACGAGTTCGTCGCCACGATCGACGGCACCGGGGAGCTGCGCTACGACAAGGTGATCGCCTGCACCGGTTTCCGCAGGGACACCGCGCTCGACGACCCGGCCGCGCACGTGCTCACCGGCGACTCGATCAAGGCGATCCGGCACGCCGCCAGGGCGTTGCACAGGACGCTGGAGGCGGAGCACCACGGCGTCCCGTGGCCGCACCGCCGCCTGCGCAACCGCCCGGACGCACTGGCCGCGACGATCGCGACGCGGGCCGGCGAGATCCCGGACGGACTGGCCGACGTCGTCGTGCCGCAAGGACAGCACGCGTTGCTCTACGACGAGATGCCCACCACGGAACGCAACGGGTTCGTCGTCACGAGCACGCAGGTGCGGCACTACCGGCGCAACGAGCTGATCGCCGTCGAACGGCGACTGCACCGCAAGCCGCTGGAGAGGTTCTTCTCGCAGCAGCTCGCGGTGCCGTGCATCGCCTAGGCGGGCAGCGTGCGGCCGAGGAACAGCGTGGTGATGTCCCACGCGCGGTCGGCGGCGGCCTGGTCGTACCAGGGCCCGAGGTGGTTGAGGAACGCGTGGCCGGCGGGTTCCAGGTGGACCTCGGCGTTCTCGCGGTCCTCCACCGCGTCCACGACCTTCTGGTAGTCGGTGATGTACTCGTCCTCGGTGCCGAAGTGGAAGAGGACCGGGCACGACACCTGGTCGAGGGTGCCGATCTGGTCGGGCACGCCCGAGCCGTAGAACGCGACGGCGGTGTCCGGGTCCGACGCCACGGCCGCCGCGTAGGCGAGCGTGCCGCCGAGGCAGAAGCCGAGCACGCCGGCCCCGCCGGTGACCTCGGGCAGCCCGCGCAGGTACTGGACCGACGCGACGACGTCCTGCACGGCGAGCGGGAAGTCGAGGCCGCCGGCGACCTCCATGGACCGCTGGATGCCGGCCTCGTCGTGCTCGCCGACCCAGCCGGGCTGGAAGCGGTGGAAGAGCTCGGGGACGGCCACGACGTAGCCGAGCGCGGCGAGCTTCTCCGCGATGCCCTGGAGGTAGGCGTCCAGGCCGAAGATCTCCTGGACCAGGACGATGCCGGGGCCCGAACCGGACTCGGGCAGCCAGAGCGGCAACGGCATGTCGTTCACGCGATGGGTCATGGGGTGATCCTGCCGGAGGGTGGGCGTCACCCGCTGACGACCTCCACGGACGTGCCGGTCAGCCGTTCCGCCGCCGCCCACAACCGCGCCGCCACCGCCTTGTCCCGCGCGGTCGCGGGCATCGCGGCCGGGCTGGTCGGACCGACGAGCACCCACCGCGGTCCGTAGTAGCCGCCGGCGACGGCAGCGGGGTCGGCCGTCGCGTACAGGAGGGGCTCGGTGCCCTGCTCGACGCCCTGCGAGGGCACGGCCCGGTAGACGATCGATTCGAGGAGGCCGGGCTTGCCGCCGTTCAGGCGCGGGCCCGCGTTCACGAGGTTCGTGCGGGTGTAGCCGGGGTGCGCAGCGATCGACAGCAGCGGCCAGTCCCGTTCGGCCGCCAGGTCGGCGAGGTGCAGGGTCATCAGCAGGTTGGCGAGTTTCGTGCGCGAGTAGGTCAGCGTCGGGCTGTACCCGCGGCGGCCCTGGAGGTTGTCGAAGTCGATGCGGCCGCGGTGGGAGGCGCCACTGCTCATGGTCACGACGCGGGGTGCGGCGGAGGCGAGCAGCAGCGGCAGCAGACGGACCGTGAGGGCGAACGGGCCGAGGAAGTTGCTGGCCATTTGGAGTTCGAAGCCGTCGACCGTTTCCGTGCGCGCGGGCACGTTCATCACGCCGGCGTTGTTCACCAGCACGTCCAACCGCTTGCCGTCGGCGACCAGTTCCTCGGCGAACGCGGCCACCGAGGTCTGGGACGCGAGGTCCAGGTGGCGGACCTCGACCGCAGCGCCGGGGTGTGCGGCCAGGATCTCGGCTCGGGCCTGCTCGCCCTTGGCCTCGGTGCGCACCGCGAGGACCACGTCCGCGCCGGCTCCCGCCAGGCGCTTGGCCGCCTCCTTGCCGGTGCCGCTGTTCGCGCCGGTGACGACGATGCGCTTTCCGCGCTGGTCAGGAACCTGGTACATGACAACCCCTCGTAACGTACTGGCGGTCTCTTATGCCGCCAACCTAACGTACCGACGGTCTCTTAGTAAAGTACCGCTGGTCTGTAACATGCCCCTCATGGGTTTCCAGCGGGCGCGCACCGACGAGCAGCGCAACGAGCGGCGGCGGCAGATCCTCGGCGCCGCGGCCGCGATGCTCACCGAGATGCCGGTCGCCGAGCTGACGCTCACCGCGCTGAGCCGCCGGGTCTGCCTCGCCAAGGCCAACGTGCTGCGCTACTTCGAGTCGCGCGAGGCGGTGCTGCTCGAACTGCTGGAGGCGGAGATCGCCGACCTGGTCGCCGCGGTCGAGGTCGAGGAGCTCACCGGTCCGGTCGAGGAGCGGGTGGACCGGCTGGCCGAGCTCTTCGTCTCCTCGCTGGCGAGCCGGCCGGTGCTGTGCGAGCTGATCAGCGCGGAGATCACCGTGCTGGAGCGCAACATCTCCACCGAGACGGCCGTGCGGCACAAGCGCGTCGTCAGGGGACACCTGGAGGCGTCGGCCGGGTTCGTCGCCCGGCAGCTGCCCGAGCTGGGCGAGGACGGTGCCGGAGTGCTCATGGAGACCCTGCTGCTGGTGATGATGGCCGCCTGGCCGGCCAGCCGCCCGCCGCAGGCGGTGCTCGCGGCCTACGAGGCCGACCCGGCACTGGCGGCCACCCGCCTCGCCTACGCCGACGTCGTGCGCCGCACCGTCGAGGTGACGGCGTTCGGGCTGCTCGCCCGGGCGAAAGTCGTTCCCGCGCAGGAGCACCAGGCCCGATAATCGGTCGATGATCAGGTTGATCGCGACCGACCTCGACGGCACGCTGCTGCGGCCGGGCGGGGTCCTCAGCGACCGCACGCGCGCCACGCTCGACGCTGTCGGCGCGGACGTCGTGGTCGTCACGGCGCGGCCGCCGCGGTTCGTGCAGGACCTCGAGCTCACCGGCACCGCGATCTGCTCCAACGGCGCGATGATCTACGACCTCACCGCCAAGGAGGTCACGCACGCGCAGACGCTGCCGCTCGACGTCGTGCGGAAGGTCTGCGAGACGCTGGCCGAGGTGATCCCGAACGTCGGCATGGCCGTCGAGACCGGGCTGGAAGTGTTGTGCGAGCCCGCTTTCCGCGGCTTCAGCTCCAACAACCCGCACCGGACGCTCGAACTGCTCGACCACGTCTTCGACGAGGCGCACCAGGTCGTGCAGATGCTCGCGTGGGCGCCGGACGCCGAGAGCGACCACATGATGGAGATCGCCAGGGAGGCCGTCGGCCAGCACGTCACCGTCACGCACTCGGGCGGGCTCGGGCTCCTCGAGATCAGCCCGCCGGGGGTCTCAAAGGCCGTGACGCTCGAATCCCTGTGCACCGCAAGGGGAATCGCCCAGGACGAGGTGATCGCGTTCGGCGACATGCCCAACGACCTGTCGGTGCTCGGGTGGGCCGGCACGGCGTACGCGATGGGCAACGCGCACCCGCTCGTGAAGCAGGCCTGCCGCAACCACGCGCCGCCCAACACCGAGGACGGCGTGGCGCAGGTGCTCGAAAGCCTCTTCCTGCTCTAGCGGCGCGGCACCGAGGTCGGTCCCGCCACCTCGGCGCCCAGCTCCACCACCCGCTGCCGCAACGCGCGGTCGGCGGTCACCACCGTCACGGCCCGATCGACGCCCTCGGTCCGCACCACCTCGACGATCGTGTCGTCACCCTCGCCGGGTGCCGAGACGACCCGGACGTCGTCGACGGAGGAAATGGTGCGCGCCTTGCCTTCCACGACGAGCACCACCTCCTCGTCGCGGCCGCGCAACGCGTCGCGGAGGCGTTCGGCCGCTGCCGCGCGGTCGCGCCACCACCCGTCGGGCACCGAACCCACGACGTTGGCGGCATCGACCACGAGCAACGGCTTCACGCCTTCCAGCGTGCCTCAGCCCCGGCGGGCGCGCAGCGCGTCGAGCGAGTCCGGGCCCTCGTCCGCCGACAGCGTCACGACCGGCGCGGACACGTCGGCCCAGCGCAGCACCGCGGCCGTCGCGGCGGCGCGCTCCTGCTCCGGCAAACGCGCGATGTTGGAGCCGTGGTTGCCGGCCGGCACCACGAACGACATCGAGTCACGCGTGCTGCGCCCGAGGCGGAACGGTTCCGCGCTCCACGGGTCGTTCTCGCCGTAGACGAACAGCAGGCGCGAGCCCTGGTGGCGCACCCAGCGATCCACGTCCGCCATCGCGTGGCGGTCGAAGCGCGGGAACTCGATCGACGCCGGCACCATCGTGCGCGGGACGCCGGAACCGGGGTAGCGCAACAGGTCCCGCACCGCCGACTCGTCGGCCGCGGGCCAGCCGAGCTGCGTGCCCGCCTGGTAGTAGTACGTCTCGAAGGGCGCCACGCCCGCGTCGGTGTAGAAGTCCCAGCCGACGGTCTGGTCGATGAACGTCCAGAGCGCGTCGACGGAAGCGCCCTCGCCCGGCACGAGCGCGCACTGCTCCTGGTTCCCGTACTGCCAGAACGTGAAGGGCGTGTCCAGGACGAGGACTTCCAGCGCCCGGTGCGCGCTGCCGAACTGCTTGTACGTGTACCCCCTGGCTTCCAGCCGCTGCACCATCGCGTCGCGGTTCTGCAGCAGCTGCCGCTGCACGCCCTCGAGACGACGGTTGCACGTCGGGTCGTTGCCGACCTTGCGGATGAAGTCGCCGTAGACATCGCGGTCGTTCACCACGTCGTTCGGTGCGACGTAAGCGATCGTGGCGTCGACGTCGCGGGGGAAGAACCGGCGGTGGTAGACGGACGTCATGCCGCCCTTGCTGGCGCCGGTGGAGAGCCAGCGCGCGCCGTAGATCTTCTTGAACGCGGCGACGATCCGGTGGTGGTCGTGGGCGGCCTGCCAGATGGTCAGGTCGTCCCAGTCGGCGGGCGAGGGGCGGGACGGCGCGAAGAACCGCTGCTCCACGCTGATCTGGTTGCCGTCGACGAGCCGGGCGGGCTCGGACGCGCTCGCGCCGGAGAGGTGGTAGCCGGAGGTGTGCAGCACCATCGGCTTCGACTCCGCCTTGTGCAGCAACGAGAGCCGCTGCTCGAACTTCTGGCCGCGCGGCTCGCGGTGGTCCGCGGGCTGCTGGATGCCGAGGAGGAACGTCCGGGCGGTGCCGGACGTCCCCTCGCTGATGATCCGCACACCGGGGAGGGCGGCGATGCGGTCCTTGACGTCCGGTGCCGCGGAGACCACCGCGGCTGTGGCCATGACCTGCGCCGATACCAGGCCGAACGCCAGCAGGGAGCGTACGAGTCTGTTCACCCGCCCACGTTAGTGAGCCCGCGCGCCCCGCCGGACCGGCCGATCGTCGGGCTTATTCGCGGCTCGCGTAGTAGGACGCGGCCATGTCCTCGTCGCCGTGGCCCTGCGTGACGGCGCGGTTGAGCCGGGCGGCCGCTGCCTGGGCGACGTCGAGCTGCACGCCGCCGCGCACCGCGGCCTCGGTGACGAGCAGGGCGTCCTTGAGCGCGTTCTGCACGGTGAAGGCCGGCTCGAACGACCGCTCGATGATCGCGTTGCCCTTCATCTGCAGGTACGGCGTGTCCATCGCGCCACCGGTCACGGCTTCGAGGAACAGCTTCGGGTCGAGCCCGGACGCCTCCGCGAGCGACACCGCCTCGCCGACGGCCGCGGTCAGCGCGAGCACCCAGCTGTTCGCGACGAGCTTCAGCTTCGTCGACGCGCCGGCCTCGCCCACCCACATCGTGCGGGCGCCGATCACGTCGAACACGGGCTGCACGCGCTCGCGCAGTTCGTCGGCACCGGACGCGAGCACGACGAGCTTGCCCTCCGCCGCGGGCTTGGTGCTGCCGAGCACGGGCGCGTCGACGAACTCCAGCCCGAGCGAGCGGGCGAGCGCGATGTGGTCCTCGGTGGCCCCGATGCCGACCGTCGACGCCTGGATCCACACGGCGTCGTGCGGCAGCGACTCCGCCGCCGCCTGGACGGCCGCGGTGACCGCGGCGCCGTCGTTGAGCACGGTCAGCACGACGTCCACGCCCTCGACGGCGGCGGCCGGGGTGTCGGCGACGGTGGCGCCCTTCTCGGCGAGCGCCTCGGCCTTGGCGCGCGTGCGGTTCCAGACCCGGACTTCGTGTCCGGCCGCGGCGAGGTTGGCGGCGACGGGGGCACCCATGAGGCCGGTGCCGAGCACGGCGATCTTCATGTCCCCAGCAAACAAGAAACCTCGCGGTGCTGCCAGGTCGGGGGTCCGACAGCACCGCGAGGTCAACCGTGACATCGGCGGACCGACGTGCACTGTTACAACGCCATCATACTGTGTCGTGGATCACGTTTAACAGATCAAAGCCCCTGGAGCGCGGGAGGTGCTCCAGGGGCCTCGAGTGGGGGAGGCACTCGCGCCGGGGCGCCGTGCGAGTGCCGGGTTCGTGAGTCAGCGCAGGGTGGTGACCTGAGCCTGGGCGATGGCCATCAGCTCGTGACGCATGGCCGGGGTGGTGGCCATGTCGATCGCGCGAGCCACGGCCTTCCGGTTGCGCGCCTCGGCACGACGGGCGCGGAGCTTCGCTGCGAAGTTCATCTCGGTCTGCACTTCCCTCTCGGAGGTCTGTTCGGTTGGTAACCCAAGTATGCACCTTCGTGCGCACGAAAGCACGCGATTATCCGGTGAGGTGGGGCACATGCCGATGAATCATCGGCTGACAACGTGAACGACCGGACAACGACGGGGAGCCGCCATCAGTCCTCGCGACCGAGCAGGAACCTCCCGAAGTGCGGCACGGTGAAGGCGATCTGGCCCCGCTCCGCGCTGTAGACCAGGCCTTTCTTGATGAGCGAGTCCCGTGCGGGCGACAGCGACGACGGCTTGCGGCCGAGGTGCTCGGCCACCTGGGCGGTGTTGACGCCCGCATCCTTTCCGTCGGTCAACTCGGCCATCGACCGGAGATACTCGCGTTCAGCGGGCGTCGCACGCTCGTATCGGGAGCCGAAGAAGCCCACCGCGAGCTCGGCGTCGGCCTCGGGAGCGGCCACGGAGACGTCCGCCGCGCTGATCGGGTCGACCGGAGCCGCGTCCCAGGCGGCCTTGCCGTAGGCCTGGATGAAGTACGGGTAGCCACCGGAGGCGTCGAAGAGCGCGTCCAGCGCCTCGTCGGTGATGCCGGCGTCCTCCCGTTCGACCGGGGCGAGCACCGCGCGGTCGGCGTCCTCGCGGCTGAGCCGGTCGATGCGGACGTAGCGGAAGAGGCGCTCGGAGTACGACTTGCCGGCGCTCAGCACCGCGGGCAGGTGCGGCAGACCGGCACCGACGACCACGAGCGGCGCGCCGAGCTGCGACAGCTCGTGGCACGCCGCGCACAACGCGCTGATGTCTTCGGGCTTGAGGTCCTGCATCTCGTCGATGAGCAGCGCGACGCCCGTGCCGACGTCCTGCGCGAGCTCGGCGACGTCGGTGAACAGCTCGACCAGGTCGATCTCGATGTCGCCGGAGTCGGCCCGGCCGCTCGCCGCGGGCACGTCGATGCCGGGCTGCCAGCGGTCGCGCAGCTTGGCCCCGTCCGGCGCGGCCCGCAGCGCGAACGCCTTGAGGATGCCGAGGATCGCCTCGACCCGGTCCGGCGCGCGGTGCCGGACGGCGATGTCCCGGATGGCCCGGTGCAGCGCGGCGGACAGGGGGCGGCGGAGGTCGGCGTCGGGCCGCGCCTCAACCTTGCCCGCACCCCAGCCGCGCTTGACCGCCATGGACCGCAGCTCGCCGAGCAGCACCGTCTTGCCGACGCCGCGCAGTCCCGTCAGCACGAGGCTGCGTTCGGGACGGCCGCGCGCCACGCGTTCGAGCACCACCTCGAACGCTCCGACTTCCTTGTCCCGGCCGGCGAGCTCGGGAGGCCGCTGGCCTGCACCGGGGGCGAACGGGTTGCGCACCGGGTCCATGGCTCGCACCGTATCGGCGTTTCTAGAGGTGGCCGTAGAGACGCGCAGACGAACCTCGAAGTGCGGCTGGATGCCCCTGTATCCGTTTATCTAGTGATGATCCTAGATTGGGCAATAGTTGCGGATGAACCGAGCGGCAGGTTGGCTGGGGTGCGTGGCTGAAGTCGTGACGAAGGGGACCGGCGAGGTCGAGCGCACCGCCGACCGCGCCCAGGTGGACGTGACGTTCGAGGCGGTCGGGGCCGAGCGCTCCGAGGCGGTGAGCACGCTCAACCAGCGCATCTCCGCCGTCGAGCCGCTGCTCGAGACCTTCGAGGTCCGCTCGCGCCAGCTGTCGGTGCACGACAACTGGGACAACAACCAGCGCGTGGGCAGCCGTGCCCAGCAGCAGTACGTGATCTGGGTGTCGGACCTGGACCGGCTCGACGGCCTGCTGGCGGAGCTGGTGCAGGCCGAGCCGTCGTGGATCAACGGCCCGTCGTGGGCGCTCGTCGACGACGGCGAGGCGATCCGTGAAGCGCAGACGGCCGCCGTGGCCGATGCGCTGCGTCGGGCCGAGGGATACGCATCGGCGCTGGGGCGGCGGCTCGGGCCGTTGCTGCGGATCGGCGACACGGACAACGGCGGCGGCTACTCGCCCAAGATGATGCGGGGCGCGGCGTCGTTCGAGATGGCCGGACCTGCCGGGATGGTGGACCAGCTGAACCTGAAGGCGCAGCAGATCACGGTGTCGGCGGTGTGCACGGCGGCCTGGTCGCTGCTCGACTGAGCCGTCAGCCGGTGCCGTGCAGCGTCTCGACGGCGCACTGCACAGCTCTCGCGTCACCGTCGCCGGGCCGGGCGCGCAGCCAGCTGCTCAGCCAGTCGAGGCGCCGGGCGGCGTCCAGTGCCAGCGAGAGCAGCACGTAGGCGCGGCGTTCCCAGTGCCGGGCCGACGCCATCGCGTCGGCCGCCGGCCGCCACTCGTCGCGCAGTGTCGCCACCAGTGCGCGTGCGAGTATCGGGTCTTGTTCCGGATCCACCTGCATGAGCCCCCACTCCCCAGGTCCGCTCGCAGCGGTGCCTGAAGTGTGCCCGGAGCTCCGCCGGAAATCACGCCCGACGGCCAACCGGACGGGACTCGTCATTCGCCATACCGGTCAAGGACTTCCTGGAACGTCAGCGTTCCAGAACGGCCGTGATCCCCTGACCGCCGGCCGCGCAGATCGACACGAAACCGCGCCCGCTTCCCTTCTGGTGCAGCAGTTTCGCCGCGGTCGCCACGATTCGGGCACCGGTCGCGGCGAACGGGTGGCCCGCCGCGAGCGACGAGCCGTTGACGTTCAGCTTCGCCCGGTCGAGCTCGCCGAGCTCCTTCTCCCACGCCTTCAGCGTCGCGAGCACCTGGGACGCGAACGCCTCGTGCACCTCGTAGAAGTCGAAGTCCTGCAACGCCAGACCGGCCTTGGCCAGCATGCGCGGCGCGGCGTGCACCGGCGCCATCAGCAGACCCTCGTCGCCGTGCACGTAGTCGACGGCGGCGGTCTCGGCGAACGTCAGGTGGGCGAGCACCGGAAGGTTCCGCTCGCGCGCCCACTCGTCGGTCGCGAGCAGGACCGCGGAGGCGCCGTCGGAGAGCGGGGTCGAGTTGCCGGCGGTCATCGTGTCGCCGAAGACCGGCTTGAGCTTCGCGAGCTTCTCGGCGGTGCTGTCCGGGCGCAGGTTCTGGTCGCGGGTCAGGCCGAGGTAGGGCGTGACGAGGTCGTCGAAGAAGCCCTCGTCGTAGGCGCGGGCGAGGTTCCGGTGGCTGCGCGCCGTCAGTTCGTCCTGGTCTTCGCGCGTGATGCCGTACCGATCGGCGGTGATGGCCGCGTGCTCGCCCATCGACATGCCGGTGCGCGGTTCGCCGTTGCGCGGCAGGTGCGGCACGACGTGGCTCGGGCGCAGCCTGGTCAGGAGGCTGACCCTGCGGGTGCGGTTGAACTCGAGCAGCAGCTTGCGGAAGTTCTCGTTGACGCCGATCGGCGCGTCGCTGGTGGTGTCGACGCCACCCGCGATGCCCGCCTCGATCTGGCCGAGCGCGATCTTGTTGGCCACGGCGACGATCGCCTGCATTCCCGTTCCGCACGCCTGCTGGAGGTCGTACGCGGGCGTCTCGGGGCTGAGCCTGCTGCCCAGCACCGACTCGCGGACGAGGTTGAAGTCGCGCGAGTGCTTGAGCACGGCGCCCGCGACCACCTCGCCGAGGCGTTCGCCCTGCAGGCCGAAGCGGCTCACCAGGCCGTCCAGCACTGCCGTGAGCATGTCCTGGTTCGACGCGGTGGCGTACGGGCCGTTCGACCGGGCGAACGGGATGCGGTTGCCGCCGATGATCGCTACTCGCATGCCGGCATACTACCTACTAGCGGGTAGACTTACTAGCGAGTAGGTTATGGGCCGTGGACAGGTACCAGAAGTTCGCGACCTCGGGGCTCGGCCGTCGGCTCGTGCGCAGGCTCGGCCTGCCGAACCCGCACCCGCTGCGCCGGGACGCCGCACTGGCCACGCCGGTGCTCGTCGGCGGCGCCACCCGGCTGCCCTTCCTGAAGCAGCTCGAAACAGGACCCGCCCCGTACGGCGCGCTGGTGTTCGACGCGTCCGACCTCGCTTCCGTCGCGGACCTGCGGCAGCTGCACGACTTCTTCCACCCCGCGATCACCCGGCTCGGGCCGTGCGGGCGGGTGGTCGTCATC
Source organism: Lentzea sp. NPDC060358 (assembly GCF_042725365.1). NCBI lineage: Bacteria > Bacillati > Actinomycetota > Actinomycetes > Pseudonocardiales > Pseudonocardiaceae > Lentzea > Lentzea sp. NPDC060358. Next base: position 20,171 of record NZ_JBHXCW010000107.1, read on the forward strand.
GGACGGTCGCCCGACTCCGTGGCGCAACGGGCGCTCGAAGGGTTCGTGCGGTCCGTCGGCAAGGAGCTGCGGCACGGCGGCACGGCGAACCTCGTGCATGTGGCAGACGGCGCCGAGGACGGCGTGGAGTCGACGCTGCGGTTCCTGCTGTCCGGCCGGTCGGCGTACGTGTCCGGGCAGGTCGTCCGGGTGTCCGGGGCCGCTGCGGGCGACTCGCTGACGGGCAAGGTCGCCCTGGTCACGGGCGCTTCGCGGGGCATCGGCGAGGCCATCGCGACCGTGCTCGGCCGGGAGGGCGCGCACGTGGTGTGCCTGGACGTCCCCACGGCCGGCGAGGACCTCTCGAAGGTCGCGAACGCCGTCGGCGGGTCGGCGTTGCAGCTCGACATCACCGGCGATCCGGCACGGCTCACCTCGTACCTGATGGAACGGCACGGCGGCGTGGACGTCGTCGTGCACAACGCGGGCATCACGCGCGACAAGACATTGGCGCGCATGGACTCCGACAAGTGGGACGCGGTGCTGGAGGTCAACCTCGCCTGCCAGGAGCGGATCAACGCCGCGCTGCTCGACGGCGGCGTGCTCCGCGAGGGCGGGCGGATCATCGGGGTGTCGTCGATCGCCGGCATCGCGGGCAACGTCGGCCAGACCAACTACGCCACCTCGAAGGCGGGCGTGATCGGGATGGTGCAGACGCTCGCGCCCGTGCTGGCGGAGCGCGGCGCCACGATCAACGCCGTCGCGCCCGGTTTCATCGAGACGAAGATGACCGCGGCCGTTCCGTTCGCGACGCGCGAGGTCGGGCGGCGGATGAACAGCCTGTCGCAGGGCGGGCTGCCGTCCGACGTGGCGGAGACCGTGGCGTGGTTCGCGTCGCCGGGTTCCGGCGGCGTGAACGGGAACGTCGTGCGGGTCTGCGGCCAGATGCTGATGGGGGCGTGATGTTGTTGCGCGCCGCCCTGACGTCGTTCCGGCGCGGGGAAACGCTTGCCGCCCAACCGGTCTCGGACACCCGCGAGGTCTCGCTGGAGCACCTCGCGGCCTACAACTCGGTGTGCGGCTTCGGGTTGCGCGACGCGCTGCCGTTGACGTACCCGCACGTGCTCGGCTTCCCGTTGCAGATGAAGCTGATGACGGGTGCGGGGTTCCCCTTCCCGTTGCCCGGTCTCGTGCACGTCGCGAACCGGATCACGCAGTCGCGCCCGCTCACGCTGGACGAACCGCTGGAGATCACGGTGTCCGCGCGCGACCTGCGCCCGCATCCGCAGGGCACGCAGGTCGACGTCGTGACGTCGGTTTCCGGTGTCTGGGAAGGGGTGTCGACCTACCTGCGGCGCACCGGCGGCGCGTCCGGGTCCGGCGAGGAGCTGCGACGGCCGGACCCCTCGGCGGTGTGGCGGGTGCCCTCGGACATCGGGCGGCGCTACGGCGCGGTGTCCGGCGACCGCAACCCGATCCACCTGCACCCCTTGGGCGCCAAGGTGTTCGGCTTCCAGCGCGCGATCGCGCACGGCATGTGGACCAAGGCGCGCTGCCTCGCGGCGCTGGAAGGCAGGCTGCCCGCGGCCGTGACGGTCGACGTGCGGTTCAAGAAGCCGCTGTTCATCCCCGGCCGTGTCGAGTTCTCGGCGTCCGAGGGTGTCGACGGCTGGGAGTTCGGCGTGTGGGGCAAGGGACCCCACCTGCTCGGGTCAGCGTCGTGACGGTGGATGCCAGACGTTGCCGTCGACGAGGTCGCCGAAGCCCATCCAGACGAGGTTCATGAGGCGCGCGGCCACGACGCCGGCGGGTTCCTCGGGGTGGTCGAGCCACCACTCGGCGAGCGACTCGCCGGCCCCGACCAGCGCGGCGGCCAGCGACTCGGCCTCCAGCGTGGTCGCGGGGGCCTTCGTGGACCGGGTGAGCAGCGCCGCGACCAGCGACACCGCCCGGCCGCGCATGTCCGCGAGCTCGACCGCGAACGGCCCGCCCTGGGTGGACGCCTGCCGGTGCAGCACCTGCCAGCTCGACCGGTTCTCGCCGACGTAGCCGAAGAACGCGCGCAGGCCGCTCCACAGCTGCACGTCCGGTGCCTGGTCGGGCTCGACGCCCGTCGCGATGGCCTCCATCATCCGCGTGGCCTCGCGCCGGATGCACGTCGCGAACAGCTCCTCCTTCGAGCCCAGGTACGCGTAGAGCATCGGCTTCGAGATGCCCGCGACCTCGGAGATCTCGTCCATCGAGGCCGCGTGGAAGCCGAGCCGCGAGAACACGTCGATGGCGGCGTCCATGATCTGCCGCTCGCGTACCGCGCGTGGCAAGCGCTTGGCTCGACCTTCTGTGCGCATCACTACCCCTCAGTTCGGATCAGCAAGATTATCCGATCGGGTTGCCGCCATATCTACTCACCAGTAGTCTTACTCGCGAGTAGGTACCAGGAGGTGTCACCCATGACGCTCGACCTCAGCACCGAGGCGATCGCCAAGCTCGGCCCGGCCGAGCTGATCAGCACGCTCGAGCAGGTCTCGCCGGACGATCCCGCGCTCAAGGGCGTCGACATCGACGTCATCGCCCGCGGCATCGACCCGAAGAAGCTGGGCAAGGACGACTTCGCGGCGTTGCTGAGGGCACTGGGCAGGCTCGCCGACGGCGGTGCCGACTTCGACCTGGCGAAGATGGACCCGTCGAACTTCGCCCGCATCATCTCGCGCGCGTCGAAGGACCAGATCGAGGCCGTCGTCGCCGACCCGGCGCTGCGGGAACGCGTGCTGGACGAGGTGTTCCGCCGCATGGAGGTCCACTTCCGCGCGGACCGCGCCGGCGCGACGAAGGCCGTCGTGCACTTCCACGTCCTCGAGGACGTCTACGAGGCGATCATCGAGAACGCCGAGTGCACGATCAACAAGGGCGTGACGCGCGAGGCCCGCGCCGTCGTGACGCTGACGCCCGCCGACTTCCTGAAGCTCGCGACCGGCAACGCCTCGGCCCCCGTGCTGTTCATGACGGGCAAGCTGAAGGTGAAGGGCGACCTGGGGTTCGCGGCCGGGTTCATGAGCCTGTTCAACATCCCGAAGGCCTGACGGAGAGGTTTTGCAGTGGGTGGCTTCTCGCTCGAACTGAACGAAGACCAGACCGACCTGCGCGACTGGGTGCACGGCTTCGCCCGCGACGTGATCAGGCCGGCCGCCTCCGAGTGGGACGAGCGCGAGGAGACGCCGTGGCCGGTGATCCAGGAGGCGGCGAAGATCGGCCTCTACGGCTTCGAAGCCCTCGCGACCTGGTTCGCCGACCCGATCGGCCTGTCGCTGCCGATCGCCACCGAGGAGCTCTTCTGGGGTGACGCGGGCATCGCGCTGTCGTTGATGGGCACCGGCCTCGCGGTCGCGGGCATCTTCGCGGGCGGCGAACCCGAGCAGCTCGCCGAGTGGGTGCCCGAGTGCTTCGGCGACGAGTCGGACCCGAAGCTGGCCGCGTTCTGCGCCTCCGAACCGCAGGCGGGCTCCGACGTCGCCGGCTACCGCACCCGCGCCCGCTACGACGAGGCCACCGACGAGTGGGTCCTGAACGGCCAGAAGGCCTGGGCCACCAACGGCGGCATCGCGAACGTGCACGTGGTCACCGCCGTCGTCGACCCCGCACTGGGCTCCCGCGGCCAGGCCGGTTTCATCGTTCCTCCCGGCACGCCGGGCCTGTCGTCGCCCGGCAAGATCAAGAAGCACGGCATGCGCGCGTCGCACACCGCCGACGTGTTCCTGGACGACGTGCGGGTGCCCGGCCGTTGCGTGCTGGGCGGACGCGAACGGCTGGAAGCGCGACTCGCGCGGGCACGCGAGGGCCTTCGCGCGGGCGGCCAGGCGGCGATGGCGACGTTCGAGACCACGCGCCCGACCGTGGGCGCCATGGCCGTGGGCGTCGCACGCGCCGCGTACGACTACGCGCTGGAGTACGCGAAGGACCGCGAGGCGTTCGGGCGCAAGATCATCGAGAACCAGTCGATCGCGTTCGACCTCGCGAACATGCGGATGGAGATCGACGCGTCGCGGCTGCTGGTGTGGCGGGCGGCGTGGATGGGGCGCAACAACGTCCCGTTCACCGCGGGCGAGGGCTCGATGTCGAAGCTCAAGGCCTCCGAGGTGTCGGTGTGGGCCACCGAGCGGGCGATCCACATCCTCGGCGGGGCCGGGTACACGCGCGAGCACCCGGTGGAGCGGATGCACCGGGACGCGAAGATCTTCACCATTTTCGAGGGAACCTCCGAAATTCAGCGGCTTGTGGTGTCCCGCATGATTTCTGGGATGCAGATCAAGTGAGTTGATCACTCCAGGTCGTCCTCAGGCCGTCTGAGGGGACGGGGTCTTGCGAGGCTCAAGGCGCGCCGCCGACGGCGGCGCGCAGGGGTCCAGCTCACAGCCAGCACCGGCCAGGTCGATCGCGCGCGTGGTCACCCTGATCGAGCCAGGCACGGCGATCGACGCCCGCCGACGCTCCGCGCCAACGGCCATCGAGCTAGCGTCACCGCAGGGAGGCGCAGTGGACGCGATCAGCAGGTACCTCGATCTCGTGGACGAGGTGATGCGACGAAACCCCAGCCAGCGCGAGGGCCAGGCGCACTACAACGCGTTGCGCATGGGATGGCCGCACCTGGAAGCACTGGTGGTCGCCACCGAGCGGGACTGCTACAGCTCCGACAAGGCGCTGCCCAGCTTTCTCGAGTGGGTCGAACGGGTCCTGACAGACGAAGGGCGTCACCCCGACACGCCATGATCAGCCCGGCCCCAGCGCAAGACCTCACCATTTTCGAGGGCACCAGCGAGATTCAGCGGCTCGTGGTGTCGCGGATGATCTCGGGCATGCAGATCAAGTGACGCCCGGCTGAGGTGG